>JAEXOD010000203.1 GCA_023447335.1 Bacteroidota bacterium | reverse complement strand
ATTGTATCGTTTTTTCAGGTTTCAAATCAGGGTTTCCCATTACACCGTAACTAATACCTCCGGCTTGCAAATTTTCCAATACGGTATAATCTGCATTACTATATAGCTGACCCAAACCGGGCATCTGGAAAAAATGTCCGTACGAAAAATATACCGAAGAGGTTTCGGTTAACGGAAAACTAAATCCTAAACGAGGAGCGATGGCTGTTTTTACCGATGTACTTACTAAACTTGATTTAGGAGCACCGGATATTGCATTTGCCGGATTTTGTAAATCGGAAGGAACGGTAGTGTTTGCATCAAAATATTCAAACCTAACACCTGCACGTATAACAAAATCACCCCACTCCATCCTATCCTGTGCATAAGCCGAAAATTGTAAAGGATTGTATTCAATCACTCTACTAATATTTTCACGAGGTTGTAAAGTTTGAACTCCGTCAACAGTTGTTTGAACTAAAACACCCGGTGACCCGAAAGACATTTTATTGTACTGCCCTTCAAATCCAAGTTCAATTAAGTCTTTACGGGTAATTTGATAATTAAAATCACCTTTATAAACATAAGCATTTGTTTTTTGAATCCATCTGCCTAAGTCTAAACCTTGAACAATTGCCCCGTCTTCATAGTTTGCGTCCCCTTTAGGGGTTCCGGCTGCAATATATCTTGGATCATAAACACTTTCGTATTTATAGTCTTTATAATCAAAATAATTTTGCCTGAAATTTAATTTATAAAACATTTGATCATTTATTGAATGGGTAAATCCCAACCCATGTGTGAAAGATAAAGTAGTATTTTCTTTTAGTCCGTCAGGGTTCAATCTGTAAGCATGATCATAATTTTTACGTTTGTTTTGATTTAACGTAACTTGATAACTAAACTGCATTCCGTTTAGTGAGTTGTTTGTAACCTTAAACTGCCCCGACCACTCAGACCAATTAGACATAGCAATTTTTTTATTATCGCCGGTCGGATTAAATTCTCTAGTTTCAAAATTATTTTGATCAGTCGGATTAAATTTTCTATTTCCGAATAACCATCCTTCGTTACTGTATCTTCTACCGCTAACGAAAAAAGTAGTTTGAGGTAAATAAGTAGGTCCGCTTACGGTTACTTGGTAATTCTGAATTCCAAGTGGATTGAAATCATCATTATTGGGATATCTTGAAGTTTCTGTCGTATAATAATCTCCAAAATATGACTCGGCATAAACTTCAAATTTATCACTACCGGATTTCAATATAGCATTCACTACACCGCTCATTGCCTGTCCGTATTTAGCATCAAAAGTACCGCTAATTACTTGTACTTCTTGTAAAACAGATCGATCAAGCTCAAGCGAAGATGAATTGTTATAAGGATTATTTACGGTTACACCGTCAACCTGAAATTGAACTTCGCCTATTCTTCCGCCTCTAAAGTGCCCGTCAACTACTCCGGCTTGTAAATTTACAATTTCATTTAACCCTTGAACGGGTAAATTTTCTATTTCTTCTTTGCCGACTGAAGAAACCGAACTTGTTTGACTAAATTCAACTATCGGTTTTTTAGCAACAACAACAACTTCATCTCCTTTAATTACTTCGGGTGATAAAGTTACTTCAAGCCTTGTCGTTTGATCGGCATTTATTTTAACTTTTTGAATAATCTTAGATTGATAACCTATATATTGAACACGAACATTATAATAACCGGCTCTTATATTTAATATTGAATAGTACCCATCAATATCAGTTGCAGCACCCATTGTAGTATTTTCCAAAATAATATTTGCAGCAATTAAGGGATTTCCGTCATCGTCCAAAACTCTACCTGCTAATTTTCCGCTCGTTTGTCCGGTTACAACTCCGAATGCAAATACCAGCACTAAAAAAGTAAGTAGAATAGGTTTTAATTTGTTAGTATAAAGTGCAGGCACGTTTACCTCACATAAAAATTTTTTAATAAAAACTATTGAGAAATTTGAGAAAATAAAACTTCCCCCGACCGTGTAGCATAATCGGAGGAAGTACATAACCTATCATCTATTTCATCAGAAGGATTTTTCCGATATTGCTTGTGTATTCTTTTGTGCCGTTAAATTTAACTTGATAGAAATAAACGCCGCTTGATAAACCGGCTGCATTAAATTTAAACTCATTACTGCCTGCAGTAATTGAATTTAACTCAACTGATTTTACCAACTGACCTAAAGCGTTATAAAATACTATATTTGCGTTACCTGTTTCGGGAACAGAGAATTTAATAGTTGTTGAAGGGTTAAACGGATTTGGATAATTGCCCAATAATTCAACACTTGTAGGCAATAATTTCACTGTATTTTCTTCAACTCCAACTAAGGTATTAGGATCTAAAACTGCCCATGCAGTTGCTGGACCGCCTGAATGTTCTCTAAAAAACCAAACACGTGTTCCGTAATTATTCAATTGATCGTCGAATGAATCACCGTCAAATAAAGCAAATCCCATAAACATTAGTTTATCGCCTAAATCTGCAGAATAACCTAATTTTGTTAAATCAATTTTCATTTCAATAACATAACCTTCGTCAACATCAGAATTAACATTAACTGTTGTTGCACCTTTTAGTGAATAGCCCATCTGTGAATCCGAAGAATCCAACAATGTAGGTAATGCATCGTAAGCAGCAAATGATCCGTCCATGCTAAAATTAGCTCTAAGTAGTTTAAAGATCATTGAGTTTTCGGTGTTTAAGGCAACTCTATCACCTAAAATTAATCCAAAACCGTCAACTTTATCATAAACTTCCGTACCTTGAACTATTTGGTCGTTTACATCTGCAGCCACATATAAATATTTATCTTTAAAGAAGAATTTTACTTTTGCATATGCTGAATCCAATACCGGAGGACGTGAACCGGATACTAATTCGGGTTGATATTGTCCGCTCATAAATGGACCAACTCCCGGATAACTATCACGAATATTTTGATCGTTCCATGCTATTTCAAAAGTTTTGGCTCCTTTCCAAACTTCTTCGTTTAACTGACCGTCAACTGTAGGAGAAGTAAAATTAGCTCCGTTCGGAATAATAATATCCGGCATAATTTCAGGTAATGTTGTTGTATTAACTGTTACATCCGGTCTGCAATAAATTCTACCAACGTTGTTTGCATTTGTGTTACCCCAAGGGCTTTGCCAATGTGTACGGGTTGTACTTATTTTCATCGGGTCACCTGCAAATAAATAATCGCAATCCCAAATACTAAAATTTAATTCAACCACGTCCCCTTCGGCTTTTGTTGCATCATAACCTAACACTGTTAAATCTACTATCATCTCAGTGTACCAGCCTTTATCTTTTTCACCGTCGTTAGATTTTCCGTCCATAAAGGTAACGGCATCCCAAGCTTCAATTTGTGCGGGGGTTCTGCCTGCTCCGGTCCAATCTCCAAATTTACCAATAAAACGCGGTGGTCTTCCTACCCATGCACTAGCAGTATCTGCTAAACCTTCTAACCACCATGTATAGAAGTACTCACCGGCAGGTACTGGTCTGTTTGGACTGGAAAGATCTTTTACAGACATTAAAATTCCGTCCCAACGAGCCCAATCTCTTTTACCGCCTAAAGATGAATCGGGAATTATGAAACCCAAATATAATTTGTTTCCTTTTACTAAAAATTTAACAACAGCATTTGTAGGATCAGTAATTGCATCAGGTTGAAATTCTTCTCTCCAACCGCTGGTTGGTAAGCCTGAATCAAATCCGTATTTAATAACCAAAGATTCGGCTTTTGCCCATTCAGGTTCATTAAAGTGTCCGTCTAATGTTATAGTAGCATCTCCGATACTACGAGCCCAAATAGCATCTTGTCTTTTAGCATACTGCCCCATAACAGTAGTAGCTACTAAAAAACCTAGAAGAATTAAGCTAACAAATTGTTTGTTGTGTCGTGTCATACTCTCTCCGTTTTATTTGTTTATAGAATTTCATTTTTAAATGTAAACGTTTACATTGATAGCAAAATGCCAAATTTTAAATTAATTGTCAAGTTAAAAATTAAAGTTCCTCGCTTTTTTTCATTCTTTTACACCCCCCATCATTATTCCTTTAATATAATATTTTTGCAAAGCCAAAAACACTAAAATTACGGGAATAATTGTAATTACCGAGCCTGCCATCATTAATTCGGGATCTTTCGAGTGTTCTCCCATTAAATTTGCTAACGCAACAGGCAAAGTATACATACTATTATCTGTTAGTACAATAAGGGGCCACAAAAAGTCATTCCACGTTCCCAAAAACGAAAAAATTGCCAACGTAACTAAAATTGGTAAACATAATGGTAAAATTATTTTATAATATATTTGAAAATCATTCGCACCGTCTATTCTTGCCGATTCTATTAAACTATCGGGTATCGATAATGCATATTGCCTTATCATAAATATTCCGAATATGTTTGCCATCCCGGGTATTATTATAGCGAAATATGTATTAATTAATCCCATATATTTTAGCAATAGAAACAAAGGCAGCATAGTTACTTGTGAAGGAATTATCATACTGCTTAATAAAAAATTGAATAATTTATCTTTTCCCTTAAATCGCATCTTTGCAAAAGCATAACCCGCCATTGAGTTAAATAATAAGGATACTATTGTAACAAGTAACGATAAGACCAAACTGTTAATAAAATTATTACTAATACTTAATCTATTAAACAAATTTTCATACTGGGTTAATACAGGTTCATCGGGAATAAATTTTGGAGGATAAACATTTGCCTGACCGTCACTCATAAATGATGCACTTAACATCCAAATAAAGGGGGCTACGGTTAACACGGCAAAAAAGATTAAACCAAAGTGTACCGAAAAGCTTTTAATATTTTTCATTTTTCTTTCCCCTTTAACCAAAACTGTATAAGTGTACCTATTAATATTATTGCAAATAACACAAATGCCAATGCTGCAGAGTAACCCATATTCCACCACCTAAACCCTTCTTGATACATATATTGTACAATACTTAAAGTACTGTTTAATGGTCCTCCTTGTGTCATAATATAAGGTTCTGCAAACAATTGAAAAAACCCTATCATCGTAATTAAACTTATAAATATTGTTGTAGGTGCAAGCATTGGTAAAGTAATATGTTTGAACTGTTGTAATTCACTTGCTCCTTCTAAGTAAGCTGCTTCATATAAATGTTCGGGTATATTTTGCAAACCGGCTATAAATATAATCATATTATATCCAAAATTTTTCCAAACTGCCATTAATACAATTGCCGGCATTGCAAATGTCGAGTCACCTAGCCAATCAATCGGAGTGACGCCAAAAAACTCTAAGAAATAATTTAACAAACCTGCTCGCGGATTATAAATAAATCTCCACACAATTGCTACGGCAATTAAGGTTGTTACAACCGGAATAAAATAGGTTAATCTAAACAATGACTTAAATTTTACGATTTTTGCATTTAATACTATTGCGGCAATTAAAGAAACTGCAACCGATAATGGACCGGCACTTATTACAAAATAAAATGTGTTTTTAATTGCCTTCCAAAACAGCGGGTCTTCGAATATTCGTATATAATTTTTAAACCCAATAAAACGTGCATTTTCTAAACTTCCCAAAGCATAAATATCAAAATCGGTAAAACTAATTAACAACGCCGCAATAACAGGTAAAAAGAAAAAAACAAAAATTGCCGCAATTGCCGGAAACAAGAAAAAATACGCCGCATTTAATTTGCTACTTCTCATTTTTATCTACCTGCTGCTTTGATAAAATATATCTTCTTTTTTCTAAAATTAAATCTACGTCCTTATCTAATTCTTTTAATGCTCTATTAATTGTCATCGCTTTTTTTGAAGTCATTTCTGCATACTGCTGCACTTTAGAAAAAGCGATTTGTTCCCATTCAGGTATTTTGGGAGTGGGCACAACATTTTCAAATTGTGTGCGAAAAGCGTTTATATATAAATTATTTTTTATTGAAGAGTCTTCCCAAGCACTTTTTACGGAAGGAAGATCAAATAAATAATTAAAAAATTCGACTTGTACTTTTGGCTCGGAAAGATATTCAATAAACTTCCAAGCTTCTTTTTTTAGTTTACTTTTTTTATAAACAACTAAACTTGCCCCCCCCGCTAACGATAAACCGGGATATTCATTTTTGTATCCCGGTAAAGGAGCCGTCATCCAATTAACCGAATCAGCCCCAACCATTGTTTTTTTAAATTCAATTATATTCCAAGGACCCGAAATATACATATTAATATACTTCTCTTTGAATGCATGATAAATATTCGGGACTTGTGATATTCCTGCAGGGGTCAGTTTTTCGTCATAATACTTCATCAAATATTCAAAACCGGTTTTAAATTCATTGCTACTAAAATTCCCGTAAGAATCGTTATCTTTTAGTATAGAAGAGCCGGCTTGCATTCCGAAAACAATAAACGGCACCCATTCATTTGTAGGTATATAAATCGGATACTTTTCTTGTTTCCCGAAATATTGTTTAATCTTTCTTGAACAGTCAATTAATTCGTCCCATGTTTTGGGAGCTTCGTTATATCCTACTGCAGCCAATACATCAGGTCTGTAAAACAATAATCTTGTCTCGATATACCAAGGAATTCCAAACACCTTATTTCCTAATACGTTTGTTTGCCACACACCTTCGTAATAATTTTCTTTTTTGATGCTTTCGGAAAGCGAAATAAAAGCTGATAAATCCTCAATAGCATTTAATGCCGCAAATTGAGGTATCCATGTATTTCCAAGCTGGAAAACATCGGGTGCATTATCACTTGCATATGCAGTAATTAGTTTTTCTTGTGCTGCCGTCCATGGTATCATCTGTACTTTAACTTTAATACCGGGGTTTTTTCTTTCAAACTCCGGCACTAATTTTTGTATATATTCCCCTTCTGCTCCCATCGCCCAAAATTGCAGCGTTTTTACTTCAGAACCTTTTTCGGCACATGCTTGTAAAAAAAGAATACTAGCTATAAATAGATAAATGTAAATCTTATTCATTACTTAACCAACATCATTTTACCTAATAACGATTTCCCTTTATATGATACCTTATAAAAATAAATACCCGAAGCATTATTTTTTGCATCCCATGTTACTTTGTTTATACCGCTATTAAGATAACTATTGTTTATAACATCAATCTTATTTCCTAAAATATCAAAAATTTCAACTTTTGTATAATCTGCTTTCGGAATAGAGAACTCAATTGTAGTAGTAGGATTAAATGGATTAGGATAATTCCCTTTTAATTGAAATTCTTTTACCATTAAATCGCTTTCGCCTTCAACAGAAGTAGTAGTATCGGCAACAAATCCGATAGCATTTAACATCGGCTGTATTTCAGGATTTTGCATAAAATAATTCCACAACAATCCGCTTCTGTAATTTTCTACCATTACAACAATCGGTCCTTGATCAATAGCTAAATAACTTGAAGCATACCAATTTAATTTTTGATTGTAAGCATCTTTGAATCCGTAGATTCCCCATAGTTTATCTCCCTGATTATTATAGAATCCTTTTAAAGCATTCATTGATTCAACAGGAGTATAAGGGAATGATGATAAAGCTGCCGTAGGTGAAATAGTACCGTTATCATTAATCGGCTCATGAACACTATAACCGTTCGGGTCATCCGAAGCGGTTAAACCCCATTCATTTGTGCTATAGTTTGGGAAATTATTCGGATTGGCAACGGCATAATCGTGGTGTACTAACGCAGTATTCCTGCTATTAATAAAATAGTTTGCATATCTATCTTTTTTATTTCTTGGGTCAAATCCCATAAAAGAATAATGCGTAAAAAATAATGGTCCACCGTAATTATAACCTACAAATATCTTGTGTCCGTAAAATGTTTTATTATTAACATAATTTGCACTACCTGCCCATCCGAGAGCATAACATGTAGCCGGAATAGGGTGAGTAGGCGAAGCAATTCCCAATAAATAACAAATCATTGCTTCATTCCAGCCTTTAATAGCCATATTTATTTGCCAACCGTAATTTGGTGACCAATGCCAATATAACAAATCACTACTCGCAAATCGTTTATACCAATCAAACTCCGCTTCTTCCCATAGCTGTGTACATAAAGTTCTAATGCTATTTTCAATATCATTATTCAAACTGAAGTATTGTCTTGCTGTTAACAGTCCTTGCAACATAAATGAAGATTCTACTAAATCACCGCCGTTATCGTATTGACTAAAAGGAATTACGACACCGGTTTCACCGTTTAACCAATGAGACCATATTCCGTGGAAGCGTTGTGCTTTGTTTTTTAAAAATGTTACCATTTTAAGTATATGGGCAGCACCTTCATCTCGAGTAATAAATCCTCTTTCTATCCCAACAATAATCGCAGAAACACCAAATCCGCTACCCCCTATAGTTACCGTATTTCCGCTTCCTAATCTTTCTCGTGCTAGTCCGGAAATTGGGTGTGCATAATCCCAAAAGTATCGAAATGTTGCTTCTTGTAACATGTCAAGCCATTCCTCATCGGTTAAATCTTTTGTAGTTGCGGTAACAACTTCCGATAAAGGAGATTCATCTAATGAAGTACTAATTGCCGATACCTTATATTCTGCCGTAACACCAATATTATAACCAAAATCTATAAATACTCTTGTACTCTTATCAACTGTTCCTGCTAAAACAAATTGTGTTTCGGTCTTTCTATATACTCTATATCCGCCAATCTCAGAATTGTTAATTAAATCCCATTTTACTTCAAAATGTTTTGGAAATCCTTTTGCACTCACATTTGTCGGCGTAGGAGGAGAATAAGTCGAGTTTTTTGTTATTATTAAGTCATCCATAAACAAGGTGTGTTGTATTCCGTCATTGTTTTCAGAATTTTGACCGAAGTAAATGGTTTTTATTTTAGTTAGGTCCGTATTCCCGGGATTACTCTTAAATATATCTAACGGAATAGATACTTTTATCCAAGAATTTGAAATTGCAGATTGTATATAATTTGATATTTTATGTTTAGGTGATTTATTATTCCCCACATCTTCAATATAAATCACCGGTAAATCAATTGCGTTTATTTGTGAATCTGAAAAGGCGTAAAACAATATAGAATCCATGTCGGTTATATCACGCGTTATCCAGTTTGCACCTGCACACGCTAAACCCCAGTCACCTCCGGCAACGGATTTCCAACTAAGTCTTAAAGAATTTGTTCCGCTATATTTTCTACTTACATCTACCGGAAACTTGCTTTGATTTATTAACTCAACGTAACTGCCCGATGATGAATATCCCCAGCTCGGGTCATAATAAGAATTATTGGGGCTATCGCTAAAAAATATAAAACCTTGTGCATAAATTAAGGTATTTACAAGCAATAGAACAAATAGCATTTTTTTTATCATTTATTTCCCCAATATAATTTTTTATCAAATACATTTATCTCAACTTCTTCTTCAGTAATTTTTTCTTCATTTTTATATAATATAAATTTTATTCTATTAATTCCGATACGAAAATATTCTTTTAGTGGCACCTTTAGTAATTCCCAATCAATATGTATCATATCATCTTCCGGAATGGTAATACTTTCAATTCTTTTAATCTCCTTCTCGTCAACAAATACTTTTAATTCTAAGTTTTTATAATTCCCATATAAGTCGTTAACTATGTCCACATCAACATTTAAGAATGAATCTATCATATATTCGTTTTGTCTTTTATTTACAAACATTACAAACGGAGAATACATTTTTTGCAAAGTATAATATCCTTTCTTTTTACTCCCATAATAATCTACTACTGACCATGTAATACTTTCCCAACAATCAATAAACATAAATTGAAATATTCCCGTAATAGGCTTATACTTTTTTATTCTGTAGCTCTTTATTGCAGTTGCCAATAGCTCTGATTGATAACTTTGGCTGTTTTCTATATATTCTTTAACGTTGCTTCCAAACGGGACTTTAGCAATTAGATTAGTCTGCTCGTATTGATAATTGTGATAAATCCATTTATCCCAATCCGGAGTCTCTACTTCATCTTTTGTCATAAATTTAATTAAGGTTTCATAATTAGGTATTCCCTGTGCACCAAATTCCGTAACCAATGGTCCCATCGGAGCAGCAACATATTCATCTTTAATTCCCCAATACCATCCGTAATAGGGATGTTCTTCATAATTAGAATACAATTTGATTATTCGAGTCTTATCATTCGCTTCTACTTCTCTGTATAGTGCTTCGTCTAAATTATTGCTTTCGTAACCCGGTTCGTTATGGCAACACCAATAAACAATACAAGGATGATGCTTTAACATTCTTACCATCCTACCTATTTGCTCGGTTGCCGCATTAATAAAATGTATTGAATTGTTATAAGTCCATTGTAATGCGAAATCTTGCCATACTAATATTCCCTCTTTATCAAAGGCATCATATAATTCTTGTCGGTTAACATGTGCATGCACTCTAACCGCATTAATATTGGCTCCTTTTAAATATTCTACTATTTTACTAATTTTTTCATTGGTTAAATTACTTAGCATTTGTTCCGGAATAATATTCGTTCCTCTTAAAAACAATCTCTTCCCATTTAAATATAATTCTCTTTTCTCGGTCTCGTAAACGTTTTTAAATCCTATTGTGTAGCAATAAGAGCCAAACTCTGATGAAGATATTATAACTTCGTATAAATTAGGTTCTCCGATATCCCATGTTGACCACAATTGCGGATTTGGTAAGCTTAATTCCCATTTTATTTTATCGGCTGTATTATTCTCAAATTTATATTCAATTACTTGTTCGGTTACATGTTTACCTTTGTACCATAAAGCTGCGTTTATTTCAACTGAAGAAATATTATTAGCATCTATTTCAATCGATAAGTTTAAAATTCCTTCGTTTGATTTAACGTCATAATCAGTTGTGATCTCTATGTACGGACGAGGAACTTTTGTAAAAAACATATTAATATCATTCCACACTCCCCCGGTATTTCTATCTTGTCCGTATTCTAAACTCCAACCTCCCGGTCTGCAATCATGATGACCAAAAATTCCCTTTATTAAGTTCTTTTTATTAGGCCATACTTCTTCGGGCTTTTCTTTTGGAGACGTAACTTTAATTATTACGGTATTTATTTCATTTATTAATACTTTATCTTGTAACGAATAATCAAATTTATTAAAATATCCGATATTTTTTCCAATCGCAAAATTATTAAAGAAAACTTCACATTCATAATCAACACCGTTAAATTCTATATAACCATTTTCAGTTATTTCTTTATCCGATATATATATTTGTCTTTTAAACCATACCGATCCGGAATAATTATGTAATCCTGCTAATTCCCAGTTTATTGGTAAATTCATTTTTCCGTTAATATCACAATGATTAAATTTTGCTTTAATTTCTTCATATGTAAATTTATCATTGCTATCTAAAATATATTCCCACTCTCCGTTTAACGATATTTGGATTAATCCGGTCATTTATAAAATTCCTCTTCTTTAATAATTTCTAATGTTTCTTTTAACTTCTCTTCATTTTCAAATATCTTCGGAATATAGTTATCTGTTAGTAAATTTGCTATTGATATGAATATCATTGCTTGATCCAACGCTAAATATGTTTTGCCGATTTTACCGGAATTCATATCAACACAATCATAAAAACCGTATTCACCGTAAATCGGATACATGTTTATTAAATTTTTTAGATTGCTTATAACTTCTTTCGGATAATAATTAAGTGCTAAACAAGAGGCGTGAGGTGTTACTACACCTTTCGGATATCCTCCTTTTTTAGTTCCGAGCAAATATACGCCAAACTCACCGTATCCTCCGTCCGGGGTTGCACACGAGGACATTCCCCATACTTTATAATTGTTTTTATTTAAACAAAAATCTATTTGAGCTTTAACCATATTTGAATTATTTAACCCCATTCCTTCAATAGCAATTCTTTCGTCAATAAACATATCAGTCATTAAATACTCAAACATACTACCGCCCCAAGAAGGAACAACTTTTATAGAATCATAAATATAATAACCATTAAAATATTCCTCGTTATTATATTTTTTATAATTTCCTTGCGGAACTTGTTCTTGTTCAATTCCTTTATCAAGAGTTCTTGAAAGTTTAAACCAACTATCGGGTTTCAGCTCCCCTTTAAGTATAGAAAAATATAAAGCAATTCTAGCTTCACTTACCAATAATTTATAATGATAAGGGCTAAAACCTTTATTAATATCATAACCTAACCTGAACGCTCCTTCTTTGTTGTCGTATAACCAGTCAAAGTTAGCTTCATTAATCAGTTTATCACAATTCTTTCCAAATTCCGCATTAAATACTTTTCCTATTATGTATAAGCTCGAATAAAGCCATCCGGCGTCAACCGTTGAAATATAACCACCACTCTGTTTCAAACTATCAATTTCATACCAATTGTAAAAAAAGCCGTTATATTTTTCTAGTTTTCCGAGCGTATTTAACGTAGCGGAAATTTTGTTGATTGCATCTTCTTTTGTTATAATATTAAGTTTATATGCATAGACCGTACTAACTAAATATAGTCCAATATTTGTTATCGAAGTATAATGTGCCGCGTTCTGCTTATCTATAAATATTTTATCAACAATTAGCCCGGTATTATCAAAAGTAGAATTATCAAAAAATTTATAAGTATCTTTTGCTATATTTAATAAGAACAACGAATCATTTACTTGTAAATTTGGCTTATTAATATCAATATTTTCAGGAAAATATTTTAATCTGTTTTTAGCATTTCTATCCGAAGATATTGTTGAGCAACTTATTAAGCTAACAACTATAAAAAACAAGGCGGATAGAAAGCTAAAACTTTTAAACATATTTTATCCCATATAAACTATTAAATTAACATTATCTTTTTCAACCGTTTTTATAACATTCCCCTCTATTACAACTCCGTCTCCTTCAATTTTATTTACACCGAACGAAACTCCTTTTTCATTATTAAAAGTTAAGTTAATAATTTTGCCCATATATTTTCTTTTTAATTTAAATGTTTTCCATGTATTCGGAATACAAGGATCTATAACAAGTCCGTCTTTAGTTGATCTTACTCCTAGTAACCAATCAACTACAACTTTTTGAAACCATGATGCACTTCCCGTGTACCATGTCCAACCTGCCATTCCATAATTGGGTGAATCCGGTCCATCAATGTTTCCCGGAGTAACGTAAGGTTCCGCAACATATTTATCCGGTTCCATACCACTGTAAATTGGACACAAACGTTTAAAAGCTTCATATGCAAATTCACTATCCTTTAACTTACCAAAAGCCCATATAGACCATGTTGCAGCATGCGTATATACACCTGCATTTTCTCTTCTCCCCGGTGCATACCGTGATAAGTAGCCAATAAATTTATCCGGTTTTGAGTACCCCGGATATAATAATAAAGGTCCGTTATCTTTGAATAAAATTTCTTTAACAGAGCTCATCGCCGATTCAATTTTATCTTTAGGTGCTATTTCGCTCATTACCGCCCAAATTTGCGGATTGAGGAATATTTTTCCGTCTTCATTTTCATTGCTTCCAAATTTTTCTCCGCTATCTTTAGTCCCTCTATAATACCATTTACCGTCCCAAGCATATTTGTCAAACGCTGATTTTAATTCCTCAGCTTTTCTAACAAAGAAAAGTGCATCCACTTTTTTATTATATTTTTCTGCAATATCGGCGAAATTCTTTAATACATAAAAGAAGAATTCGGCGAGCCATATTGATTCCCCTTTCATTTCTAAACCTACCGCACTTAAACCGTCATTCCAATCCCCTGCTCCTATTAGCGGTAATCCTCTTTCGCTATAACGGCTTAATACCTTTTCTATAGCTTTAACACAATGCTCGTACAAACTACCCGATTTTTCGCTTCTATAATAGGGTTCAACATCATTTAGAATTTCAATATTACCGGTCTCGTTGATGTAGTGCGTTAAAATAAACGGTAACCATAATAAATCATCCGTCATTTTTGTTTCAAGTCCGACTTCTGCAATAGGATGCCACCAGTGCAAAACCGCACCGTCTTCCAATTGATGACGAGCATGTAATTTTATTTGTTTTTCGGTTAATTTTGGTTCTATTGGTAAGTATACTAAACTATCTTGTAATTGATCTCTAAATCCAAATGCTCCGCTTTGTTGATAATATGCGGTCCTTCCCCAAAGTCTTCCCGATATTGCTTGATATCTAAACCAATAGTTTACTGAAATATTCATGGCTTCATCCGGTGTTTCAATATGTAAATCACCTAATAAATTTTCCCATGTTGCTTTAACTTCATTTAACAATTTTTCGTTTACATTCGGCTCTTTTAACAAGCTTAAACTTTTGTTAATTTCTTCTTTATTCTCCTTTAACCCTATGTAAAAAGAGACTACTTCATTTCCTTTTGCGGGAATATTTAAGTTCACTTTTATTGTTCCGATGGAATCATTAAACCTTCCCAGTTTCCCTTCTAACTTCTCTTTTTTTAATGCTACGGGATTTGACAATGTACAATA
>JAEXOD010000198.1 GCA_023447335.1 Bacteroidota bacterium | reverse complement strand
AATAAATATAACGGTGTACCGCCGTTTACCGAAACAAAGCAATACGTTGCTCGTGTTTTTGGATATCTAAAAAATTGGGAGAGCGAAAATGAATCCTAAAGACTTATTACTTGTACTCGAAAAGTTACGTTTAAGTTTAGAGCAATTATTGCAAAATGCAAAACTTAAGCAAGAAGCTTTAATAAAAATGAATGATGAGCAATTGGTAAAAGCAATTAGCGATGAAGAAAGATTTATTAGAGCCGTTAAAAATGCTGAAAACGAGCGGTTGAATAAAATGGCGGAAATATATAAAATTAGCGGAAAACCGGGAAGCGATTTTAAACTTTCTGCTTTTATTAAAACATTTAAATCTGTTGTTGATGAAAAAACATTAAAACTTTTATCAAATTACGAGAAAGTAATAAAAAAGATGACAATCGAAGTAATGAATGTGAACCGACAGAATTTGTTTTTAATTGAACACTCAAGACAGTTTATTACAAGCCTAATGGGGATTGTTTATCAAGATAAAAACCGATCATTATTTGATAGAAAGGTGTAATTATGGCAATTAATTCATTGTTTGACATTACGTCAAAAAGTCTTTCGGTGTATCAAAAAGCATTATCGGTTACATCAAATAACATTGCTAACGCAAATAATCCCAATTATGTAAGACAGCGTGTTGTTTTAGGACCGGAGAAGCCTGATTACTACAGTAATTTAACAATAGGAAAAGGCGTAAAACTTGAATATATTCAAAGACTTAAAAACCAAGCATTGGATAATCAGATTATTAGATATAACAGTTTGCAAAAGCAGGCTGAAAAACAGTCAACAATAATAAGTCAAACCGAATCACTTTTGTCTGAACCTTCAGATTTGGGATTATCGAATTTATTGAACGGTTTTTTAAATTCTTTTGAAGAGCTTTCTTTAAATCCTACTTCGGTTCCGTTAAGAACTAGTGTAATTCAGAATGCACAAAAACTTTCGGTAAAGGGTAGAAGTGTTTATGAAGGTTTCGAAACTCAAAAACTTGATTTAGGTAAAGAAGCCGTAGATACAGTAACTAATATAAATAATTATATAGCACAAATAAATACTCTAAATAAACAAATTTATGAAGCTTCAATTCTGGGAAATCAAGCAAATGATTTGTTGGATAATAGAGACAAAGCTTTAGAAGAACTTAGTAAATTAACAGACGTAACTGTTATAACGGATGAAAACAATGTTGCAAATGTCTCAATCGGCGGCGTTTATGTTGTAGGAAGGCTAAATAAAATAGAATTAAAAGCTGTTCAAGAAAATGGTAAACTTTTAATTAAAACCGCAGACGGTGCGGCAAATATAAGCGTTCAATCCGGTGAACTTGCAGCAATGCAAAAATCGTATAATCAAACATTAAAATCTTATCAAACGCAGTTAGATAATGTATTAAGAAATGTTTTTGATCAAGTGAATTTATTACATTCTCAAGGTTATACTACAACGAAACCGCCTGAAACAAATATTAAATTTTTTAGTGATTACGAAAACGGATATCTTGAAATAAATAGCGAAATTTTAAGCGATGTAAACAAGATAGCAGTGAGTGCAGACGGAACAGACGGAAATAATTCAATAGCTAAAAGTATTGCTTCATTAAAGACAAAAAAACTATCAGACGGGCTTACAATAAGCGATAGCTATTCCAATTTAGTTAGCTCGATAGCATACGAGAAAGTATTGCAAGACCAGAATTCAGAGTCATTTGATCTAGTAGTTTCGCAGTTACAAGAGCAGAAATCGAATTATTCCGGAGTTTCTTTGGATGAAGAGATGACGGATGTGCTCAAGTTTCAAAGGTCATATGAAGCTTCGGCAAAATTAATTAACATTGCCGATGAGATGTTACAAACATTATTAAACATGGTGTAATTATGATACGAGTATCTGATAGAAATATACAATCAACTTATTTGAATATTTTGGCAAAGTCAAAATCTGATTTAGCCACTATTCAAAAACAGTTAGTTTCGCAAAGCAGAATAAATAAACCATCTGATGAGCCTTTAGGAACAAGTAGGGTTTTGAGGATGAGCGGACAAATCGAAACATTTAATGTTTTTGAAAAAAACATCGATGCGGGTTTGGCTTATATTGATAACAGCTCGACTGCATTAGAAGGCATAAAAGATGAGATACAAAAGGTAATGAGGGATTTAACTGATGCAAATAATGCTACGGTAATGGATAATTTGCCGCAGTATGCCGATAAAGTTCGTTCATCGTTAAACTCAATTTTAGATTTGGCAAATACATCCTTTGACGGGCAATTTTTATTTGGCGGTTCTGATAATAGTACTGCGCCGGTTGGTTTCAATTCTTCCAATGAATTGGTTGAATTTAAAAGTGGTAGAATAGACGCTGATCATAAAATAAAAATTTCAAACTACACTGAACAAAAGATTAATATGAACGCTAAGGATTTGTTTGCAAGCGTTCTTAAGCATAAAGGTAATTTAAACAGCGGGAGCGCAATCGGCGATACCGAAACCATTACATCCTCGATCTATAACGCTGAAGGAACAGAATATAGTTTTGTTGTATCATATACAAAAACGGCTGCCAATAATTATACAATGGATTATTCCGTTTTAGACCCTTCAAGTGCAGTAGTTACTAACGGTAGTGCCTCATTGGCTTACAATGCTTCAACAGGTTCATTACAGACTGTAGACGGAAATTTACCGAATGATATAAAAATTACAGACGAAACAAATAAAATTAATTTAGTATTTGATTTGCAATCGTTGACCGAAAAAAATAACCCTGCAACTGTTAATTCCGACTTGTCACAGAAATCGGATATCTTTAATATTTTAAAATCCATATCTAACACTTTGGATACCGGAGTTATACCGGATAAGGAGCATATTCAATTAATAGCGGATTTTGAGAAGCATTTGATTAATAGAATATCTGAATTGGGGAGTTTTAGAAATAGATTAACAGATACACAAGAATTAAATAAAAATCAAAGTATAACATTACAAGAGCTTGTTTCGAAAGAAAAAGACGTGGATGTAGCTCAACTTGCAATAGAATTACAGGAAAAACAGTATAGTCTTGATTTAACTTATAAAATTTCTTCAACACTTTTACCAAAATCATTGTTAGATTACTTATAATTTAGTATATTGATTAAATAAAAATTATTATAGTTCATAAAACTTAATTTTGAAAATGGAAATTACAACAAAACAATTTGGCAAGCTACAATTTGATGAAGAAATAATCATCGAATTTAAAGAAGGTATATTCGGTTTTAGCGAATATCACAAGTACATATTAATTACAGAAGAAGACGGATTATTTTATTGGTTAACAAATATTGAGGAACCCGAAATAATGTTCCCACTGTTTTCCGTTCGTTTGCTTGAAGAAAATTATCCGCAGATAAACGGATATGAAGCATTCGGAATAGTAAGAATGGATAAAAATCCGTTAAATATAACCGTAAATCTTAAAGCTCCGGTTTATATAAGCCAGAATGAGAAAGTCGGATTTCAAAAAATATTAGATATTGATAATTACCAGATTGATTATAAGTTATTTGTAGAAAAATAAAAATGCTTGTACTTACCAGAAGAATAAATGAAAAAATACGTATCGGTAACGACATTATAATAAATGTCTTGGCAATTAATGAAAACCAAATAAAACTTGGCATTGATGCTCCAAATGATGTAAAGATTTATCGCGAAGAAATTTATGAAAAAGTAAAAGACTACGCTGTAGAAGCTGCAAAAAGGAGTACCGATAAACCTGAACAGGACATTAAACAACTTACGGTTAATAAACTAAACGTACTTAATGCAAGAAAAACGGAAGATTAAAGTACTTATTGTTGATGATTCGGATGTTATTTTAACTTCGTTAAAATCATTTTTGGAAGATTATGATTTTGAAGTAGTTACATGTGCAGACGGGTTACAGGGAATTCAGATTACATCTGAGTTTAAACCTGATATTATATTTTTAGATCTGATGATGCCAAATTTTGACGGTTTAAAGATGCTTCAGGTAAAAAAAGTACTTAAAGATATTAAAGATATTCCTGTTATTGTTATTAGCGCCAATACTGCCAAAAGCAATGTTTTAGCAGCAATAGAAGCCGGTGCGGATAGAGTTATATCTAAACCGATAAAAGATGATGCAATAATTAAAAATATGAACGAGCTTTTAGGTGCCGATTTGTTTAAGGCAAGCAAAAAAGCTTTTTCATCAACTGATACAAGAGAAGTTCAAAATCATTTGCGCAAGTTTTTTATAGAATCGTTTCCTGCAAAACGTCAGATGTTAACAGAAGCTTTGATGAAAAGGAATCAATCATTGTTAAAAATGATTATTCATGAAATAAAAGGGGCAGGAGGTACAATCGGTTATCCGATACTTACAGAGTTAAGCTCGGATATTATGGATAGAAATATCGAGAGCCAAAACGATTGGATGTTTATTGAAATGAAGGTTGGGCAATTGTTACAAAAGATTGAACAAATTAAAAAAGATGTTAAAAACAATAGTTAAATTATATGTTTATTATAATAGGCGCAGTTGTAGTATTAGCAAGTATCGTAATCGGCTTTGTAATGGTAGGCGGTCAATTAGGTACTTTAGTACAGATAAATGAATATATTGTTATTGTGGGTGCTGCAGTAGGAAGTTTGCTAATTTCTGCTCCTTTACCTGTTGTAAAAAAAATTGTTGCTTCAATTCCAAAAGCTATGAGTGCCAAACATCCTCATAAAGAGGATTATATGGAATTGCTTAAATCTTTTTACGATCTTTTCTTGGTTGCTCAAAGAGACGGTCTTTTAGCAGTTGAGAAGCATATTGAAAAACCTGAAGCAAGTGAAATTTTATCTAAGAATCAAAAGTTTTTAAGCAATAAAATTGCAGTAACATTTTTCTGTGATACTTTGAAAGTAATGCTTTCAGGAGGCGTTCCGCCTCATGAAATTGAAGCTTTGATGGATACGGAAATAGAAACCTTTGAAAGTGAAACAAAACCTATTGCCGCTATACTTCAAAAAACAGGTGATGCATTTCCGGGTTTAGGAATTGTTGCTGCAGTGTTAGGAATTATTATTACGAAGGGAAGTATTAACGC
>JAEXOD010000188.1 GCA_023447335.1 Bacteroidota bacterium | reverse complement strand
AAACGATAACCGGAATTCAAGAAAATTAAGTTTTAATAATTTAAATTAAGCTCTCAGCAAAACAAAGAAGAGCGAAAACAAAGTCACAAACGACCTCTTAATAATCCCCGGAGAACTCTTTTATTGGACTTTAAACCGAGCAGTAAATGGCTGTTAAATCATTATAACTACTTATAAAATATTATGTTGTGTAGAGATTAATATTCTTTCTGAGAGAAAATCGAGTGAGTAAGTAAGTTAATGATCCTGAAGAAAAATTATTTTCCCCTTAAACTTGAATTTGGAAAAAGCTCGGAAATATTGCTTATGCTCCATATTCCGGTGATAAACACTAAAGATGCAAAATTAAGGAAATAAATATAAAATCATGAATTGTATAATTTTCACCCCGCATCAATTGTCATTTTAAAACTACACAAGTGTATAAAATAAAATACACTAAAAAATAGCTTTAATATACTCAACAAAAATGGCTCTATCAGCTTTTCCGCTGTTTACTTTTCTATTATCTGAAAGATTCCTTAAATCTATACCAAAAGTAAACCCGCCACCAGGACTAAAACGAGCACCAAAGTTTAAGTATCCGCTACCGTTACCGTAAGCTCCGCCGTTATTATCATTAATTCCTAAATTATATTCGGCAATTACCGAAAACTGCTCTCCGATAGTCTTTTCCAAACCAAAAGCAAAGTTAAGGTCTTTATCTCCGTCTTTCCTTTCTAACGAATAGTTTAATGCAGCAACTAAATTTAAATATCCCAAAAACTTAAAATTACGAGAAGCTGAAGCGAAAAATCCGGGTGATTTTATTTCGAATCTGTTTTCGGAAGAATAATATGAACCTTTACCTTGAGAGTCAAATCCGATTGTTAATGCAGGATATTGATCTGTTTCATCAAGAACTCTAAATCTAACATTAACCCCCGGAAGTTTATACCAATCAATAGTTCCTTGACCAATTACGTTAGCACCTCCGTAAGAAATTCCAAAACTAAAATTCTTAAATACTCCGACTTCAATTTTGGTTATGATTACACCTAAAGGCATTGCATCTAAACTAACACCTACAAAACCTTTTTCCAAAACACCGGTTGAAGGCACGTCTATTAAATATCTATACTCGTAATTTGCTTCCGTTCCGGCAGTACCTTGTGCAAAAACTGTTGTAACAAAGAATAAAAGGAGAATAGAGATAAAAAACTTTTTCATAATTCCTCGTTCAATTAACAATAGTAAGTAATTCTTGTGCTAAACTATATTCACATTTAATTTTAACAATAATTCTGGTTCCTCTTCTATCATATATAGTAATAGTTTTGGCAGCATTATCCATTTTCTTTACATTATGCAAACCTTCAATTACTTCAACATCAAAATCAGCCTTTCTAAACGGTATTTCAAATCCGACCGCATTTATAAGTTTTACTTCAAACGCGTATGTGTTTATGCCGTTATTCTTATTTAATAGTTTATATTCAGCTTTTGTTTCATATATATTGAAAAAAAAGTAATGAATAATATACCCAATTATTATTATGCCCGCAATCTCAAAAATAATCACCGGCTTACTCATATTTTTGTATTAGTTTATTTTGAATGTTGTACCTGCTTTTGTGTCTTGCAACGTAATTCCTAAAAGCTCTAATTCTTTGCGAATAGAATCAGCAAGAGCATAATTTTTTTGAACTTTTGCTTCTATCCTAAGTTTGATAAATAATTCTATCAGTTTATCCGTAAGTTCTCCGGATTTACTGTCATTTGTAACTACAGGAACTATTCCTAAAACATTTTCGGCAGTATTTATAATAAATTCTTTAATTATTGTTGCACCGTTTTTTCCGACATTATTTTCACTTAAATACTTATTAGCGTCTCTCGCAAAATCAAAAATTATAGCAACCGCTTTTGGAGTGTTAAAGTCATCATCCATAGCTTGTTCAAATAATTTATAATATTCTTCTAAATTAAAAGTAAATCCTTCCGTATCGGTTTCGTTTTTAATTATATCATCAAGTCTTTCAACTAAACCTGAAATTTTATCTAACCCTTTTTGGGCTGCGTCTAGTAAATCTGATTTAAAATTTAACGGACTTGCATAATGTGATTGACTAAATAATAATCTTATTGATTCGGCACTATAACTTTTTAATATATCTCGAGCGGTAAAAAAGTTTCCAAGTGATTTGGACATTTTTTCGTCATTTATATTCAAAAACCCAAAATGAATCCAATAGTTAACAAATTTTTTATGATTTGCACATTCACTTTGAGCAATTTCATTTTCGTGATGCGGGAAAATTAAATCGCTACCTCCGGCATGTATATCAATAGTTTCGCCTAAGTGTTTTGTGCTCATTGCCGAGCATTCTATATGCCAACCGGGGCGACCGTTCCCCCACGGACTTTCCCAATATGGTTCATTAGGTTTTGCCTTTTTCCATAAAGCAAAATCAAGGGGGTTTTCTTTCTCTTCGTTTATTTCAATTCTGGCACCGCTTATTAAGTCGTGAATATTTTTACCGCTTAATTTTCCGTATTCATTAAATTTGACAACATCAAAAAAAACATTACCATCTTTATTATAAGCAAACCCGTTTTCTTCTATCTTCTTAATAATATTCACTATTTCAGTTATGTGCTCGGTTGCTTTTGGGTAAACTGTAGCCGGTTTTACTTTAAGTTTTTTTATATCTTCAAAAAAAGCATCTGCAAATTTTTCTGCAACTTTATTAGACTCAATTCCTTCCGAATTCGCTTTTTTAATAATCTTGTCATCAACATCAGTAAGATTCATTACAAACTTTACATCGTATTTTTTATATTCCAAATAACGTCTAATTATATCACTCATAATAAAAGAACGAGCATTACCGATATGAAAATAATCATATACGGTAGGACCGCAAACATACATGGTTACTTTATTTGGTTGTATAGTAGTAAATTCTTCTTTCTTTTTTGTAAGCGTATTATATATAAACATTATTATCCTCGTAAAAATATATTTTGACTTACAAAAATAACAAATATTATATAATATTGCCAATTAGAATAAGACTATAAAGCAAAGTTAAAGCTTTTTTATTTAACGGAAAAGCGGTACGGTGAAAATAAAAGTTGTTCCTTCGTTTTCTACACTTTCAACTCTAATCTTTCCTCCGTTCATTTCTACAAATTCTTTGCATAAAGCCAATCCCAATCCCGAACTTTCTTCTCCGGAGGTACCTTTCCTACCAACCTTTTCACCAATCAAAAAAATTCTTTTTCTCAAATCATTAGACATACCTATGCCGTTATCCGATATAGATATTTCTAAAAATTCATCATCTGTTTTTTTCGAATTAATATATATTTTTCCGTCTCTGTTCGTAAATTTAATTGCATTTGAAAGAATATTTCTTGAAATTGTATTTAGTGTCCTTTCATCGGCATAAACGTAGTCATCTTCACACAAATTCGTTTGAACATCAATATTCTTATCAAGTAAATTTCTTGAAAACAAAGCAATATTGGAATTGATTAAGTTTGAAACATCAATTTTACTAGGTTCAAATTTTATTAATCCCCTCTGCATTCTTGCCCATTCCAACAAATTATTCAATAAATCATATATTTTTTGAGCGGATTTATTCGTCTCGTCAAATACACTCTTTAATTCTTGTGCAGAAAAATCGTCAACTCCTTCTTTTAGAACTTCTGTAATGCCTAAAAAACCTTGAAAAGGACTTCGTAAATCATGAGCAATAATTGAAAAAAGTTTATCTTTTTCTGTATTAATTTTTTCCAATTTTAATTTAGTAGCCGATAATTCTTCCAAAAATTTAGTATTTTCTTCATAAGCACTTTCAATAAGCATTTTTGAGGTATTTAGTTCTTCATTTATAACTTTAAGCTCTTCGTTAACTTTTTTAATTTCGGTTATATCATAAGCTGCGGTAAAACGTAAAGACCTATCATATAAATAAATATTTTGAGCTGAAAGTAATACACATTTTGTATCGCCATATTTCGTTTTTAATTTGGCTTCAACATTAATTATCTTATCATCAAATTTATACTTTGAAAGTATATTATTTCGTATTTCTTCGTCTAATATTCCTAATTCACCCGGAGTTTTTCCTATAACTTCGGTTCTATCAAATTCTAATAATGCGCAAAATGCATCGTTAACTTCAACATACTCACCTGTTGAAATATCACTAAATCCGCAAGCAATAGGATTTATTTGAAATGATTTTGAAAATTTCTCTTCCGATAATTTTAGGAGCGAGATATCTTTTGATACACCAAAAATAACTTTTTGACCATTCCAAACGCCCTTTGTAACTCGTGTTTCAACAGGTATCTTCATACCATTCTTCATTATTAGCGGTAAAGGACAAAAATCGATCTCTCCGTTTAACATTCCCACTACTATCCTTAACGCCTCACTTCTATCTTCAGGTGCATGTAAATTTAGAACCGAATTACCTATTACTTCTTTTTCAGTGTAACCTAATCTATCAATAACTGTTTGATTAGTATATAAAATATTCCCTTGTTCATCAAGAACGAATAGAAACTCATCAATAGTATTAAAAAATCTATCATAATTTTCATGCATAATTTTTAATTCTTTTTCTTTTTGTATTCTTTCACTAATATCGTTGATGAACACAAAAAATACTCCGCCGTTAATAAATTCGTTATAATTAACGCTAACTTCAACATCAATCAGATTTCCGTTTCTATGCTTATGCTGAGTAGTATATCTCGTAAAACCCTTTTCCTTTAAAATTTTGCTTTCACTTTCTAAATTGGCTTTAGTAAATCTAAAATTTATATCCATAATATTCATTGTAAGAATCTCTTCAATCGTGTATCCCAACATATTAGAATATGCTTCGTTTACTTCCAGAATTTTCCCTTTCTCATCAACAATAATAAATCCGTCTATGGCAGTTTGGATAATACTTTTATACTTAAGTTCACTCTTTTTTAGTTCTTGCTCGGCTTTCACTTTCTCCGAAACATCATGAATAATTGCAAACATAAATTCTTGATTTTCAAGAAAAATTGGAGTTAAATACATCTCGATATCACAAATTTTATTATCTGCCAATTTATGCTTAAAATGACGCTGTTCTTTTTGATTGTAAACGATCTCTTCGATAGATGTTTCGCAATTAATATTCAACTGATCAATTGACATTTTCAGTAGATTATTTAAAGGATATCCATAAAAATTTGCGGCGCTAATATTGGCATCAACAATTTGTCCGGTATCAGGCTTTATTATTAACATTACAGAAGAATTGAATTCAAATATTGAAAGCCATAATTCCTTTTCAGTTTTTGATTTAAGTTCTTTTTGTTTAATATCATCAATATTAATATGCGAACCAGCCATCAATAACGGCTTTCCGAAGTCATCAAATTCGTAAACTTTCCCCTTATCCAAGACCCAAACCCAATTTCCGTTTTTATTTTTTAACCTCGCTTCACACTCATAAAACTCTGTATCACCGTTAAAGTGTTTTAGCAATGCCTCTTCTGATTTCTTAAGATCATCGGGATGAGCGAGTGTTTCCCAAGTTTTAATACTAACAGGTTCTAATTCGGTTTCATTATAACCTAGCATGGAAAACCATGCAGAATTAAAAGAAACTTCACCCGTTTGTATATTCCAATCCCAAGTACCAACATTAATACCCGCAAGTATTGCTTCTTGTTTGTATAGTGTTGTTGAATTAATAGCTATTTGTTTTTTTAATTGAAGATTTTCTTGTTTTAATACTTCAAATTCTTTCAAGAAATTGGTTGGTTTTTCCATACGACTGTCATTAAAAATAGAATAATTATGGTTCTGATAACATAAAGATTTTAGATAAAAAAATCAATGGGTAAATAAAAAAAAAGCCTTAAAGAACACGCTTTAAGGCTTAAATTTAAGATTACATTAATATCTATTTTAAATATTTATTGCTTTCGCTAACAATAACAGGCGTCAGTAATAACAATGCAATTAAGTTTGGTAACGCCATTAAACCGTTAAAAATATCTGCAATACCCCAAACTAAATCTAAATTAATTACTGCACCTATAGCTACAAATATTGTAAAAACAATCCTATAAGGAAGTATTACTTTTTCACCAAATAAAAATTCCATAGCCTTTTCACCATAATAAGACCAGCCGATTAAAGTAGAATAAGCAAATAAAACGAGCCCTATTGAAACAATATACTCCCCTAATGAACTTCCCAATCCTTTTGTAAATGCTATTGAAGTCAACTCTGCACCTGTCTTTCCGTCAAACCACTCACCGCTTAATATAATAACTAACCCGGTCATAGTACAAACAACAATAGTATCAATAAATGTTTGAGTCATTGAAACTAAAGCTTGATTAACAGGATTTTTTGTTTGAGCAGCAGCAGCGGCAATTGGCGAACTTCCCAACCCAGATTCATTTGAAAATAATCCCCTTGCAACACCCATTCTTATTGTCTGTAATACGGCAGAACCTGCAAAACCTCCGATTGCAGCGGTTGGGGTAAAAGCTTGTACAAAAATTAAATAAAAAGTAGCAGGTAATCTATCCAAATGTAAAAACAAAATAATTAACGAGCCCACCATATAAAAAACTATCATAACCGGAACTAGAACACTTGTAAATTTGCCGATTGTTTTAATTCCCCCTAAAATAACTGCACCTGTAGCAATTGCTAAAACAATTGCTGTGATATAAGTAGGCACGCCGAACGAAGTATTTAAAGCATGAGCAACTGAATTTGATTGAACCGTGTTTCCTATTCCGAATGTAGCTATAGAGGCAAATATCGCAAATAAAACACCCATCCATTTCCAGCCGAGCCCGTTTGTAATATAATACATTGGACCACCGCACATATTCCCTTTACTATCTTTAACCCTAAAACGAACGGCAAGTAATGCTTCGGCATATTTTGTTACCATACCAACTAAGCCGGTAACCCACATCCAAAACAATGCACCGGGACCACCTAAAGCAATAGCTGTAGCAACACCAGCAATATTACCTGTACCAACCGTCGCGGACAGTGCAGTCATTAAAGCTTGAAAATGTGAAATATCCCCTTCGTCATTACCGTCTTCTTTTCTTTTAATTAAAGCCAAATATAATGAATAACCAAGTTTTGTAAATTGCAATCCCTTTAACCTAATTGTTAACCAAATTCCTGTTCCTACCAACATAATAATTGTCGGCAATCCCCAAATAATATCACCAATAGATTTAACAGCAGCCATTATCAATTCATACACATTTGACGATTCATTCATACACTTTTCTCACTTTTTTTGGAATTTGCGTATATAATTTACGTGATTGAAATTTAAAATAAAAGGATAAAGTAATATTTTTTTATTTCGATGAGTATTATTCTGAAGTTTTTACGACAACTAAAGTAATATCGTCATTAGTTTCGGCTTTACCGGTAAAGAAATTTATTGAAGAAAGAATTGCATTTTTAATATTCAATGCTTTTTCAGATCGATGCATATTTACTGTTTGAATCAAATTATTCATTCCAAAAAGTTCTGCTTTTTCATTCATAGCTTCGTTAACTCCGTCTGAAAAAAGAATAAAAGATTCGTCTTTATCAAAAGGAATAACTAATTCTTCTAACGTTTGTTCAAAAATTTCTCCTTTTTCCAAACCAAGCCCTATTCCTTTAGGTTGATAAAACACATGTGAAGTTCCGTCAAACCTAATTAACGGCGGATGACCCGCACGTGATAAAGTTATCGTCTTTTTCTCCGTATCAAATAAAGCGAGAATAACAGTAATAAATGAATGTTTATCAATTTCACTACTAATTAGTTTGTTAATTTTCACCAATATCTCTTTCGGAGAATTACTCTCTTTGCAAAACAACCTCATCATTGTTTGCAGTTTAGACATGTAAAAAGATGCTGATAAGCCTTTTCCCGCTACATCTCCCACAACTACAAAAGCCTTAGTATTACTTACTTCGATAATATCAAAATAATCTCCTCCGATATGCATAGCGGGAATCATAACACCGGCAAAATCTAATCCTTTTATATGAGGAATAGTTTTAGGTAGTAAACTTTCTTGAATTTTTCTTGCATTCTCAAGTTCCTGTTCATATTTAATATTTTCTAATTCAATAGCATACAATCGAGCGTTTTCTATTGAAACTGCAGTTTGATTTGCGGCAGCCAATAATAACTCTAAATCGGTAACACTAAATTGAGAACCGCTATATTTTAATCCGAATAAAAGAACTCCGACTATTTTATTCTGTGCGCGTAACGGAACAATAGAAAATATTTTTTCTTCTTCAAGTTTATTTACATCTAACGGAAAAACATCCTCAAATTCTGTTTTATCTATTGCAGGAATTAAACCAACAATTTCTTTAGCGTTAAGTTTAGTTTTTAATTTATTATTAACACAATTAAGTACAAAATCATTTTTATTAAATCCATACCCTTTTTTATAGTAATATTTTTTTGTAACATCATCCCATAGTAATATTGCAAATTTGTTTAGTCGTAATGATTCAACAAAAATCTTTTTAGTAAATTCTAAAATATTTTCTAAACCTACAACAGCCGATATTTGAGTACTGAACTTAATTAATACTTTTCGAAACGCAAACTGCTCGGGGTATAACTTTTGAGTGATAATTTCTTGAAATCTATCTTTAGTGGATTGAAAAACTAATGCAAATATTATAAAAATAACTCCTGCTATTATCCCTTGGTATTTTGTACCTATTGCAGAACTTATTGAAAAACCAATAACATAAATAACAAAAAAGTAAACTATTGCAACGCTCACGGTCGCCGAAACATACATAATAGTTGTTTTAAATACGTCCGTCATATCCATTAATGAATACTTAAATATTGAATACCCGAATGAAATTGGAATTAAAACAATCATTACTATCGGAGTAAAATATAACGGACTATTAAATTGAACATCAACAGTAGCATTTGCAGTAAATAAAACCATATATATAATAGTAGCAACGCCTATAGTATAACCTACTAAAATTATAAAAATCGAATTTTTTTCTTGTTTTGTAGGAAGGTCAAAATAATTCATAAATAAGAAAACCAAACCGGTAATTAACCCCCAAATATTTATTACGTATAAAGGGCTAACTATGAAAGAAAAATAACTCAAACCTCCGCCGTTATCGGCAAAATATATAAAAGATATTCTAAAAGCAATAGTATAAGCATAAACGATTATAGGAGTAAACTTTAAAAATCTTTGCAGTATTTTTTTATTATAATATTTTTCCTCTTTTGGAAACAACAAAAATAAAGTTACCCATTTAAAAGGTAACACTGATGCACCATAAGTCCAAACTAAATCAATTACTAACCTAATCCAAAGAAAATTAAATGTAGGATTTTGAGAAGGAGTTCCCCATAACATATAATAAAGAGAAGCTAAGGAGAAGTAAATCCCGATATCATAAAACAATTTTTGAATTTTTCCGGTATTTTTAGCCAATAGAACTAAAGTACCTACAATTAACCAAATAAATGATAGGAGAATTACGGATAAAGCCTGATAGTTAATTAACTTTTTTAGTTCAACATACTTAATAAGCTTTTTACCGTCTCTTTCGATAACATACTTAGCTTTTTCCCCTTTTTGCATTTTGTTAATTGCATCCATCCCTCCGTTTGGTCCACTCATCGGGGTACCGTTTATAGAGATTAGAATATCTCCGTCTCTAATTCCGGCTTGCCAAGAAACCCCCTCAAATTTTACTTTATCAAAATAAAACTTTACAACACCGCTTTTATCTCTTTTAGGTACCCACAAACATTCGTCATTAGAAGTTTGAAGTAAAAAATTAATAAAATAAAAATTGACAGCCAATAGAACAAAAACAATAGTGCTTCTTACAAAAGTGATATTGTTTCTGTTCTTATTTAGCCATGTTTTTAATTTACTATTCATTTGTTACCTTTATTACTAATAAAGTTATATCGTCTGATTGTTCGGCATCTTTAATAAATGATTTAACATCACATAAAATACCATCACCTATTTCTTTGGCTGTTTTAGTATAATTGCTTAACACAAATTGTTCAAGTTTTTCATCAGTATATTCATTGTTTGAAATATCCATAGCTTCAGAAATTCCATCCGTAAAAAGTACCAAAACATCATCTTTTTGTAACTTAACAATTTCTTCTTCATAAGGTATAATTGTTTGCATTACACCTAATATCATTCCGCCTGTTTTTAACTTTGTAATAACACCGTTTCTTACTAATAAAGGCGGATTATGTCCGGCGTTTACGTACTCTATTTCAGGTTCTTTATCGTTTAAAATACCCCAAAAAAATGTTATAAAGCTTCCCATTGAAGTATTGTCGGAAATCAAATCATTTATTAAATTAGACGCTTGATTTAACGGAATGTTCTGTTTTGCAATTGCTTTTAAAAATGCTTGTACGTTAGCCATTAATAAAGCTGCTTGCACTCCCTTGCCGGAAACATCTGCAACTGCAACTAAAGTATTTCCGCTATCAAGTTTTACAATATCGTAATAATCTCCTCCTACCATTCTTGCAGATTGAGAATATGCAAATATTTCATATTTTGCGGTTTTTGGTACTTTTTGAGGCAATAAATTTCGTTGAATGTTTCTCGCAATTTCTAAATCTTTTTCATATTTCTGCTTTTCTAAAGTCTCTTTAAACAAATAAGCGTTTTCTATAGAAATTACTGCCAAACTTGCTACAGACATTATAAATTCAATATCCGATTTAGAAAATTCGCTTTGTGTCATTCTCTTTCCTAAAATAATAAGACCTTTTGTTTGGTCTTTAATATTCATAGGAACTATTAATCTTACACCGGCTTTAACTAAATTATGCGAAATGTTATTTTCGGTTACGGGAAATTTTAAATCTCCGTACTTTTCATAAGTAATTTCGCTTTTTATCAAATCGTCAGAAAATTTAGAATCGATTAAATTTATCTGTTTATTTCGAATACTGATGATAGCATAACGTGAAACAGCCAACTGACCAATTAATGTAAGAACAAGTAATTTGTTAACTCGGTTATCATCTAAAATTGAACTAAATTCTTTACTAAGATCGAATAAAGAACTAAGCTGATTAATTTTTGAATCTAAGCTTCTGTTAATTTGGCTTAGCTTATCTAAAGTTAGCGAGTTTTCAATAGCAACTGCACTAATTTTAAGTATGGTCTTAATAAAACTAATATCTTCTTCGTTATATATTTCTTTGGTTATTTTATCACTTAGCCCAAAAATCCCTATTGTTCCTTTGGTTGTCTCAATTTTTTCAACAACACCAATTTTATTTATTTTATTAAATTCTTTTGTAAATATGTCATTTGCCGATTCTTCTATGTTACGCCCTATAAACACATCAAATAATTCAACCGGAAAACCTTTTACCAATCCTATCTTAGTATTATTTTGTTCATCTCCTAATAAAACAAATCCTTTAGAAGTTAAAAACTTTCCAAAACAAGTTAATAGCAAATTATTAAGAATAAAATTGATATCAAGGTCAGAATTAATCAGGTTTGAAAAATCGACAAGAGCTGCAAGATTTCGTTGCGACATATTTGCACCGGAATTTTATTGAGGCAAATTTTTAACTAAAACTACTTGGTTACGGTTATCGCTTAAATTATTATAAACAACCTCATCCATTAATTTTCTCATTAAAAACATTCCTAAACCTCCCGGTTTACGCTGTTTATGATATTCTCTAACATCAGGTTCGGGCACGTCATTTGGGTTAAAGTGTCCGCCGTCATCTATAATAGAAACTACAAATTTATTATTTTCATTATTAACCGAAATACTTATTAAGCCATTAATAGAATATTTGTAAGCATGTTTAATAATATTAGTACATGCTTCATCCACGGCTAAAATAATTTTTTCCGCCGCATCGGTAGCAAATCCGGCATTTAGGGCTTCATTTTTAATAAAATCCCTAATATCCTTAAGATTTTCGGTTGTACTGTTTACGGATAATTCCTTTTTCACCGGCTCTCTCTTATTTTACTGAATTATCCAAATCGTCAAATTTCTGCACGGCTTCATCTTCTTCGTTAAAGAAATCGTACAACGCAGGAAAACCAAGCAAATCAAAAATATTATAAACGCCTTCTTTCATGTTGGCAAATTTAATATCTCCCTTGTTATCTCGCATTGTTTCTACATAAGCCATGAATACACCTAACCCCGCACTGCTTATATAATTAAGAGAATTAAAATTAACAACTACTTTATAGCTGTTATTATCAATTAATTTTGTAAATGCAGCCTCTAATTCCGGAGCAGTATGTGCATCCAAATAGCCGTGTAAATCTAAAACTTTAACCTTTCCGGATTCACGTACATTTACGTTAAACTCCGCCATTAATTAATCTCCGATGATTTGTTGTTAAAATTCCACTTAAAAATTACTAATGTAATATCATCGTGTTGTCTATAATCTTGTGAAAACATACTTACTTCGCTCATAATTTTATTTGCAATAATATCAATTTGTTTATCACAATTTTCACGAATGACATCGGTTAAACGATTCATACCGAAATCTTCTAAATTCTCATTTTTAGATTCGGTAATACCGTCACTAAATAGAACCAAAATATCGTCATTCTTTAGATAAAATTCCAATTCTTTTAAATTTTTTCTAAATTTTTCTCCGCTATCTAAGCCCAAACCAATCCCTTTTGGAGTTAATACGTCAATTTTATGCTTATCACAATATAAAATCGGTGTATGTCCCGCTCGTACTATATTAATTTTTCCGGAATTTGTTTCAATTATTCCGTATGTTGCAGTAATAAAACTTTTCTTATCTAAACTACGACATAAAATTTCGTTCGCTTTACATAAAATATCATATGGTTTTACAAGCAGTCCGCTTAACGACTGAAAAACTCCTTTAATTTCCGCCATTATAAAAGCTGAAGATATTCCTTTTCCGGAAACATCGGCTACAATAAAACCCATTAAATTTTCATCTATTCTAAAGAAATCATAATAATCGCCTCCGACTTCAAACGCCGGAATAAAAGTAGCAACTATTTCTATATTATTAAACTTGGGTGTTTTTATTGGAAGCAGTTTATATTGCACTTCTCTGGCTAAATCCAACTCTTTTTCCATTCTCTCTTTTTCAAGCGATTCTTTGAATAACTTGGCGTTTTCCAAAGCAATTGCAGCATAATCACCAAACGAGTTTATAGCTTTTTTATCATCATCATCGAACGATAAACCTTCTTTTCTTGCTGCTACTAAATATCCGTTAATTTTACCCTGCACACGTAACGGAGCCACTGCAATACTTCTAAAATTAATATAATTTTCGGAATATTTACTAAGGTCGTCTTCTTCAAAAATAATAAATTCATTCGGTTTTTGTAATCCGTTTTCGAGCAATAATTTTGTAATAATATTTGCTTCTTCAATACTAATATTCGCACTTGCATTTAATACTAATTTATTCTCGTTGGTTGTAAGTAACCAAGATGAATCAGAATTACATACCTTATTTGTTATTGTTGTTACAGTTTCGGCTAGTTCTTTAAAATCAAAAACTTGGGTCATCAAACTATTTAAGTCCATCATCGAGGATAACTCTTGCGACTTTCTATCAAAAGCTTCTGCCGTAGGTAAGTGAAAAAGTGTGGTAAAAAATACGAATCCAAAATAAACTGCTCCGTAAATCATAACCAACTGAACAAATGTTAATAAAGCCGGAGAAAATAGTTCAAGCTCTTCGGCAGCATTACTATCAAACGATAAAGTCGCATTTATTATAAAAATAACCAACATTATAATAGATAATGCAAGAACGGATAATTTTTGTTTTTTGGTTAAAAATGCTATCCAAGCTACTCTTATTGAGTTTATCATTATCAAAATAATTGTAACTACCAAAAATGCATTTTTAACATAATCAAAATTATTTGTTTGGTGATATAAAGTACCCGCAATTGAGGAAGCTGCAAAAAAGTAAATCATAATATTAAACATTGCACTATTATCTTTCTTTTGCCATAAACTGAATAAACTACGTAAAACGGCAAAAATATAGGCTAGCGCAAATAACACAACTAAAGTAATAACAGTTGTTATAAATTCAAAAAATACTCCTTTATCAGCATGGAGTATTACCGGTGATTCAGGCATTTTTGTAGATAGAGAGCCAAAGAAAAAAATAATTGCGTTAAAAATTCCGGTATTAATAATTACGGAAATAGGACTTGTGATTTTATATTTTAGTAAATCAGCAAAATATACGGTAATTATTCCAAATGTAATAAGTACTAGAATTTCATTAATAATTAAATAAACTATTGAATTTTCAATATTAAACAGAACTTTGAAAATAAATAACACTACAACCATAATTATAATGTTTTCTATTTTTTTACCCAAATTCCAAAACAACTGTTCAAATCTATTCAACATACAACCTTAAATTATTGCTATTTTTTTTGTTTTTTAAGTTTTTTTAATTCCTTCTTTGCCTTTTCCAATTCTTCATTTAATTCTTTAATATCAAAGGTTGAATCGGCACTTACGCTAAAATTAATATTTTTACCCAATGAATCCATTTTTAAGCCAAACTGTACCCAAGTTTTTGCGTTTTCTTCACTAATTACATTTAAACTTCCTTCTACTAAATCACCTATTTCATCATAATTAAAAGTGAAACTTGTTGTGCCAATATTGTCCTCATGCGGCATTACAATAACAGGTGTTTTTACTTTATTGGTTTTTACCCTGCTAATTTCCGGTTTTTCAATCAATTCTTTTAACACCGGGAGTTTAACCTTGGCAATAATTTCATTATTGTTATTACCTCTAACAATAATTTGATCCTCTTTGATTTCATAAATATTTGTTTTGGATCTCCTTTTTGAAATTTCATGCCTAACATTAACTAACTCATTATTTAGCTTTTTATTTTCCATACTTAAACTAGGTAGATCACATTCAATATTTACGACTGTATCAGGAGTAAAAAAGATAAAATTTCTATCTTTATTTTTACTAATATCTGATTTTACCTTTGTAAAAACTTTGTTTGCACTTGGTTCAAACTGCTTAGTTAATAGTATTGGATAAGAATTAACTAAATTATTTTGCAAAATATAATTATTAATGTCGTAAACTAATGCTTCTCGTAATACAACTATTTTTGGATCTACTGCTACGGCATTATTTTCGTTAACTAAAACTGTTTTATATATCTTCTCTTTATATGAAAGTAAAATACTATCTAAACTCTTCTTTTGAATATTATCCAAATCCAATTCTCTTACAAACTTATTGTAATTATTAGTATTCCCTTTAATTAAAGCGTCTTTAACATTAAGTTCAACTTCTTGACTGTCATTTAAATCAATCTGTAAAAGTCTATTATTTTGTTTATCTATCGGAATATTTTGATATAAAGCAAAATTAAATATATCTTCTTCAGTTATTGTAGTTTGATAAAAAAGTGGTTTTAAATTTTGAGAATAAAAAGAAATTACGTCATCCGGTAAATCTTCTAAATTAGAAGAATTATTCTTAAAGATAATCATCAATCCGATTGTTAACAATATCAAACCAACAATCGTAGATTTTACCCTAACATTATTTTTATCTTTATTATCGCCGGTATTAGTATTATTAGTAGAGGTCATTTTGATACGGTTCCAAAATAATTTTTAACGTTTCTCGTGCTCTAAATATTCTGCTTTTAATTGTACCTATCTCACAACCTAATTGATCGCTTATCTCTTTATAACTTAAGCCGTCAATATCTCTTAAAACAAGCGGCGTTTTAAGCTTTTCGGGCAATCTCTGAATTGCCTCGTTAACAAGCTTTGTAACTTCGTTATCAGGTTGGAAAGAACGTGTATGAGGATATTCCTCTTCATCAACGCTTACAAATATACTGCGAACCTTTTTCTTTCTTAAAAAGTCTCGACATTTGTTTATAGTTATTCGGTACAACCAAGTTGTAAATTTAGATTCGTATCTAAACTCACGAATATTATAAAAAACGCTAATAAATACATCTTGTGCTATATCATCAACCGGTTCACTTTCGTTTAATGTTAGATATACCAAATTACGCACTTTTTCTCTGTGTTTAGAGACAAGCAGCGTAAACGAGTGGTCATCACCATCATTAAACTTGCGTATTAAAGAATAGTCCTCATCTTCAGAGGTTTTCTCTTTAGTACTTTCCAAGCCAAGAAGAATTTCTTCATTTTCCATAAATTAAGACGTGTAAAAATATTTTTGGTTCCAATGTTTAATTTACTAATATTCTTAATTTTTTCATAATTTTATAACTAAATTATTTATTTTTTAATAATTTTTTTCTATTTATTGATATTTCTTTTTATATTAGTGGTAAAAATTAATAACTTTATTTAAGAAGAGGAATCTATGAAAACTAAAGTAGTAGAAAAGTATAATGCTATAGTTTTAGAACTTAAAGGAAATGTAATGGGTGGACCCGAAGCTGCCGAATTTAACGAATTGGTTCACAAATTATTAGATGAAGGCAAAAAAAATATGGTTGTAGATTTAGCTGACGTTAAATTTATGAACAGTTCCGGTATCGGAATGCTTATTTCTGCTTTCACTACTATGAAAAACGGTGGCGGTTTCTTAAAGCTAGCTAATGCAACCGAAAAAATTAACAGTCTTTTAGTAATTACAAAACTTATTACAATTTTTGAACATTACGAATCTGTTGATTTAGCTATCAAAAGCTTTGAAGGTTAAGATTATTTAAAGTTTTACATTATTTTTTAACGCGGAACTGCTGTATAAGCTTTTCCGCTTTTTTATGGGAGTAACATTACATGAGTGTTGCGATTCTTGTAGGAAGCCAATGGGGCGATGAAGGAAAAGGTAAGATTGTTGATATTTTAAGCGAAGATTATAAAGTTGTTGCTCGTTACCAAGGCGGTGCTAATGCCGGTCATACTATTAAAATCGGAAAAACTAAATTTGTTTTACATTTAATTCCTTCCGGAATTTTACGTGATGACGTAATTTGTGTTATAGGGAACGGCGTTGTTATAGACCCAAAAGCGTTGCTTGACGAAATTAAATTCTTAAATGATAACGGTATTTCCACAAAAGGACGTTTGTTTATTAGTCATAACGCCCATTTAATTATGCCGTATCATAAATTGTTGGATTCTATAAACGAGAGCGGTACAACAAAAATCGGTACTACGGGAAGAGGTATCGGTCCTTGTTATATTGATAAAGCAGCCCGAAAAGGAATTAAAATAGTTGATTTACTTGATAAGAAAATTCTTGAAGAAAAAATTAGAACCAATATTTACGAAAAAAACGATTTACTTAATAAAATGTATAACAATGCCGGTTTAAATGTTGAAGAAATTGTAAACGAATATTTATCTTTTGATGAAACAATTGATGAATATATTAAAGATACTTCAACATTACTAAATAATGCCATTAACGAAGGTAAATCTGTTTTATTTGAAGGTGCACAAGGTGCCTTGTTGGATGTTGATTTTGGAACATATCCTTTTGTAACATCTTCTAATCCAACTAGCGGAGGTGCTTGTACGGGTACCGGAGTTCCCCCTACCAAAATTAATAAAGTTATCGGAATTGTTAAAGCATATACTACACGTGTAGGAAACGGTCCTTTCCCAACCGAACTTAATGACGAAGTTGGAGAAAGTTTACGTAAGTGGGGTGCAGAGTTTGGTGCCACTACCGGAAGACCTCGCCGTTGCGGTTGGTTGGATTTATTTGCATTAAACTACTCCTGCCAAATAAACGGTATTTCTGAAGTAGCTATTACAAAGTTAGACGTTTTAAGCGAACTTGATGAAATAAAAGTATGTACAGGTTATGAACATAATGGTAAAGTTTTAAAATCTTTCCCTGCTGCCGTAGATGTACTTGAAAACATCACTCCGATTTATCAATCTTTTAAAGGTTGGAAAACTGACATTTCTAACGTACGCGAATATGATAGTTTACCTATCGAAGCAAAAGAATACTTAGATTTCGTTGCCAATTTCTGCGGATTTAAAAACGCTATTATTTCAGTAGGACCTGATAGAGACCAAACTATAATAAAATAATTTTGAATGTTGAGTGATGAATGCCCTATTCCGAAAACGGAATGGGTTTTTTTTATATTAATTATTTAACACTCAACATTTAACATTTAACACTTTTAAGAGCCGTAGGCTCGATATTATTGTAACGCAACAGAACGATGCAGAATAAAGCCCCGTTGGCGGCGACATTGGTTTTTGATTTATATATATATTTTATTCCCCATGAATAAATTCATGGGTTGCGAGTTATATTATTCATTCTTTTTATTCAACACTTAACACTGTTAAGAGCCGTCGGCTCGATATTATTGTAACACAACAGAACGATGCAGAATAAAGCCCCGTAGGTGGCGACATTGGTTTTTGATTTATATATATATTTTTATTCCCCACGAATAAATTCATTGGTTGCGAGTTGTATGATTCATTCTTTTTATTCATCACTTAACACTCAACGTTTTTTGAACCAGGATTTACAG
>JAEXOD010000171.1 GCA_023447335.1 Bacteroidota bacterium | reverse complement strand
AGTTAAAGGTCCTGATAAAGAAGTTGTTCCGTTTGATTTTAGGTTACCAAACCGTATATCTAAAAATCAATTGCGTACATTAAGAAATATACATGAAAACTTCGCTGAATCATTCAGTTCTTTTTTAATGTCCAAATTACAAACAATAATAAATATTAACGTTATTTCGGTTGACCAGATTTATTATTCGGAATATGTGTTGTCAGTCTCTAATCCGGCATGTTTATTCACATTTGAAATTAGAAATACAGATATTAAAGCCATATTAGAATTTAGCCCGGAATTAGCTTTATCTTTAGTTGATAGGTTGTTAGGCGGTAACGGAATCGGTAGTAAACAATCAAAAGTTATTACTCCGATCGAACAAAAAGTATTAAGCGTAACGGTTGAAAGAATTATGCAAGATTTACGTAAAGCCTGGCAAATAATTGATGACTTTGATTTTTCTCTCGATAGATTTGAACCCGATATCGATTTTGCTCAAATAACTTCACAAAGTGAAAGTGTTTTATTAATCACTTTTGAGTTGTTTATCGGAGAGCAATCATATTTAATGAATATTTGTTTTGCTACTTTTGCTTTTGATACAATATTATCAAAATTATCAAGTCAAAATCTTTCCACTATCCGTCCGTTAAAGTATAGCGGAACAACGGCAAAAAACTTATTAGTAAATCATTTAAATCAGACCGAGTTAATGGTTGAAGTTGAGTTTGGAAAAGCATCTATCTCGTTTGATCAGCTTTTAAACTTGGATAAGGGAGATATTATAATTATGAATAAAAAAGTAGGCGAAGAAGTTAAGGTTAAGATCGGAAATAAAGTATTATTCTATGGAACTAGCGGGTTTGTAAACAACCACAAAGCAGTAAAAATATCAAAGAAAGCCGAAAAAGGCGATAGATAAGAATTAAAATTTAGAGGTACAAAATGGCTATAGATGACATGTTAAACGGTATGGAAGATGATGAAGTAGTTGGCAGTTTGGCGGATTTCCCCGAATTCGACGAATCTTCCAAAAAAGGTTTTAAATCCGATAGCAAATTAGATTTTTTGAAGGATTTACAACTTAATGTGTATATTGAACTTGGAAGAACCAAAATGCAAATTAAAGACATTCTCGAGTTGGAAAGAGGATATGTTATTGAATTGGAAAAACTTGCAAGTGAACCGGTTGATGTTTTTATTAATAATAAAAAAATTGCCGAAGGTGAGGTTGTAGTTATAGATAAGCACTTTGGTATTAGAATTACAAACTTAATTGCAACCGAAGAAAGATTAAAAGGTATTGCATAATGTTCTGGAATATACTATACATTTTATTTATACTAAGTATATTAACCGTTATTATGTACGGCTTGTTGTACTTAATGAAAAAATACCTTTATAAATATGATAATTCATCTTCGACAGGTTTGAAAATAAAAGTTTTAGGCTTGCATGCAATTCTACCAAAGAAGTATATCTGTGTAGTGCGAATTCAAGATAAGAATTATGTTTTGGGGGTTTCGGAAAATTCAATTAATGTTATTGATGAAATTGAGAATATAGAAATAACGGAACAAAAACCAACATCATTTAATTCCGGCAATTTTATGGAGATATTAAAGAAAAATATGGGGATAAAAAATGAATAAGAATTTTGCAATTCTAATTCTACTTACTCTATTCGTTTTTTCGGAAGTCGGTTTTGCTCAGCAAAGTAATCCGACTGTTCCGGTACCCAAAATAGGAATAGATATTGGCACTTCCGATAAACCCGAGGACCTTTCCGTATCCTTACAAATAATCTTATTATTAACAATTTTGACTCTTGCTCCTTCAATTCTTATTATGACAACAGCATATTTAAGGATTATTATTGTTTTTCATTTTGTGAGAAATGCTCTTGGAACAATGCAGATGCCGCCTAGTCAGTTATTGGCGGGTATTGCAATGTTTGTTACGTTTTTTATAATGGCACCCACTTGGGGCGAAATAAACGATAATGCTATTAAACCTTATATGGATAATAAGATTACTGTAGATGTAGCTTATGAAAAAGCAATTGGACCGATTAGAACTTTTATGTATAAAAATACAAAACAACAAGATATCGAACTTTTTATTAATTTGGCTAATATGCCAAAACCTGCTACCAGAAATGATATTCCGACATATGTTTTAATACCTTCATTTGTGTTAAGTGAACTTAGAACAGGTTTTATTATGGGATTTTTCGTATTCATCCCGTTTTTGATGGTTGATATGATAGTCTCGAGTATTTTAATGTCAATGGGTATGATGATGTTACCTCCAATGTTAATATCATTACCATTTAAAATATTGCTTTTTATTTTAGTTGACGGTTGGAATTTAATAATCGGTTCATTAGTTAGGAGTTTTAATTAAAAATGACACTTGATATAGTAATTCAGCTAATTAGTGAGGCGTTTTATACCGTTTTAATAGTGTTATTACCGGTATTGGGAGTATCTTTGATTTTCGGTATAATTATTTCCATTTTTCAAGCAGCAACTTCAATTCAGGAAATGACTTTAACTTTTGTTCCGAAAATAATATTAACCGCAATCGCCATAGTTATAACTCTCCCTTTTATGGCTGATAAAGTAATAAGCTTGACGTATAAAATATTTAATATAATGGAAACCGTGATTAAATGACGGATATTCTAATTGCCGATTTTGTTACGGGTTTACTGGTTTTTATGAGGGTAACGGCAATGATTGTTGTAGCTCCGGTTTTTAATCAAAGCAACTTTCCTACTTTACCCAAGTTAGCTCTCGGTTTAATAATTACTTACATCCTTTTTTTTACATTAGGTGATTATCGGTTCGATTATAATCAAGGATTATTAATGCTGGCTATTACGGGCATTAAAGAAATAATAACCGGAATATTAATCGGATTTACATTTAACTTTGTTTTTTACGGAATCTCTTTTGCGGGTTTATTGGTCGGTTTCGATATGGGGCTTGCTATTGCTCAATTATTTGACCCGATGACAGAATCGACGGCTAACGTAATAGGTGAAGTAATTATGATTTTCGCCACACTTGTGTTTTTGTTAATAAACGGTCATCATTTTATCATATCATCGCTAGCATACTCTTTCTAAATTGTACCTATTGGCACGTATGTTGTAAATGAAAAAGTATTCATATTACTAACTAAGTACTCTGCTATGATTTTTTTAATTGCCATAAAAATCGCCGCCCCAATAATGGTATCATTTTTCTTGATACATATTGCTGCCGGTATAATAAGCAGAGTAATACCTCAGATGAATGTATTTTTTGTTTTGCAACCCGGTAAAATTGCAATGGGTTTATTGTTTTTAAGCTTATTAACTCCGATTTATGTTGTTGTTATTAGGGACTTATTAACAACTTTTGAAATGAATGTAATTGAACTAATAAAAGCGATGGTATAATTATGGCTGAAAGTGACGGTCAGGAAAAAACCGAACAACCAACCGACAAGAAATTAAGTGACGCAAGAGATGAAGGTCAGACTGCCAAGAGTATGGAAATAAACTCTTTGCTTGTTTTTACTGCCGGTATGATTATTTTATATGCTTTCCAAGACTTTTTATCTGCACAATTTAAAAGTATTACTGTGCATGTATTCAGTTCGTTGGATAAATTAGATTTAAACCTTAAATTACTTCAATTATATGCACTTAAATCATTTTTGTTTTATCTCCAAACAATGCTACCTTTATTTGCGGGCTTAACTGTTATTGGTGCTCTTGCCGGTTACGGACAAGTTGGTTTTAAGTTTACGCCAAAAGCATTAAGACCAAAATTTTCAAAGATGAATCCTATTTCCGGTATGAAAAACATAATGTTTTCATCCAAACCGATATTTGAAACCGGAAAAACAGTTATAAAATTAGCATTAATAGGTGGTTTTACATATGTTGTATTAACTGATGATATTATAAATTCGATAGGTCTGGTAAGATTAGACGTTGGCGAAATTGTAGATTTTATGATACGTGCATCCTATTCTTTAATCTGGAAAATATCTATTGTATTTGCTGCAATAGCTATTGCAGATTTTGCATACCAAAAGTATAAACATAAAGACTCGATGATGATGACCGTTCAAGAAGTGAAAGAAGAGTTTAAGCAAACCGAAGGTGATCCGATGATAAAATCTAGGATTAAAAGTCAACAGTTTGCAATGGCACGCAGAAGAATGATGAGTGAAGTTCCAAAAGCAGATGTAGTTGTAACAAACCCTACTCACTATGCAATTGCTTTAAAATATGAACCTGGGAGCGGTAAGGCACCTAAGGTAATTGCTAAGGGGGTTGACTTAGTTGCTCAAAAAATTAAGCAAGTAGCTGTGGCTAATAATGTGCCTTTGCACGAAGATGTGCAACTCGCTCGTGCTTTATACAAGGTTTGTGACATAGGGGATGAGATTCCCGAGAACCTATATCAAGCAGTGGCACAAATTTTGGCATATATTTATAAATTGAAACGCGGAAACAAAAAGAAAAGTATAGTATAATATGGATAAATTAGGAAAAAATTCGGATATATTACTTGCGTTCGGTATAATCTTTATACTTGGGTTAATGATTATTCCGCTTCCCTCGGTATTACTAGACTTTTTTCTTGCAATAAATATATCATTGGCAGTATTAGTATTAATCGTTTCATTGTATATTTCAAGTCCGTTAGAAATTTCCATATTCCCCTCTCTTCTATTAGTGTTAACAATTTTTAGGTTATCTCTTAACATCAGTTCTACAAGGTTAATATTAATAGACGGTTATGCAGGTAAAGTGATTGAGACTTTCGGAAACTTTGTTGTCGGGGGTAGTTATGTAGTCGGTTTCATTATATTCTTGATCTTAGTTTTAATTCAATTTATAGTTATCGTAAAAGGTTCCGGTAGAATTTCCGAAGTATCGGCACGTTTTACGTTAGATGCTATGCCCGGTAAACAAATGGCAATTGATGCAGACTTAAATAGTGGTTTGATAAATGAAAATGATGCTCGTCAAAGACGTCAATCAATAGCTAGAGAAGCTGAATTTTACGGATCTATGGACGGTGCGAGCAAGTTTGTGAAAGGAGATGCTATTGCCGGTGTTATAATAAATTTTATCAACATCTTGGGCGGTATTATTATAGGAATGGTACAACGAGGTTTATCATTTACGGATGCAATCCAATCCTATACAATATTAACTATCGGTGACGGTCTTGTTTCTCAGATTCCTGCACTTTTAATATCAACTGCTGCCGGTATGGTTGTGACCAAAAGTGCTGAAGGGAAAGCTTTAGAAAAACAAATGCAAAGTCAGTTGTTTTCTAACCCAAGAGTATTAGGAACTGTATCAGGTGCGGTATTTATAATGGGTTTAATACCGGGAATGCCGACAGTATCATTCCTTATTTTATCATCACTAATAGGATCGGCAGCTTATTTTATTAATAAGCAGAAAAAGGTTGTTGAAAGCTTGGTGCCTGAATCCGGTACAGCGGAAGCTCCGGTTAGTACGGAACCTTCGGAAGAAAAAGTTGAAGAATACTTACAGGTTGATCCTATTGAAGTTGAAATTGGTTACGGGCTAATTTCGTTAGTAGATGAAAACCAAGGCGGTAATTTATTCCAAAAAATAGCTTCTACAAGAAAGTATATTGCTCTTGAGTATGGTGTACTTGTTCCTCCGGTAAGAGTTAGAGATAATTTGCAATTAAGCCCTAATGAATATATTATAAAAATTAAAGGTAATATTGTTGCGAATTACGAAATATATAGTGATAGATATCTTGCTATGAACCCCGGACATCTTTCTGATGAAATCGGTGGAATACCTACAAAAGATCCGGCATTCGGACTTGATGCATTCTGGATCTCCTCACAAGAAAAAGACAGAGCAGAATTGGTAGGATTTACCGTCGTTGATAGTATTTCTGTTCTTTCAACCCATTTACAGGAGACTATAAAAAAGAATTTTGATAAAATATTATCTCGTCAATCCGTAAAACAACTATTGGAAAATCTAAAGAAAGAATATCCGGCGGTTATTGAGGATATAAATCCCGAAGTGTTGTCATTAGGTGTTATACAGAAAGTACTTCAAAATTTATTAAAAGAATTAATACCTATAAAAGACTTAGTACAAATTTTGGAATCATTAATAGATTATAGCAAGGTTACAAAGAATGTAGATGTATTGACCGAATACGTAAGACATTCATTGAGCGATACGATCGCAAATCTTTATAAAGATAGTAACGGTATTATTCATGCAGCAGCGCTAAGCGAAAAACTTGAAGGATTTATTACAAGCTCGTTACAACAACAAAAAGATGCAGTGCAAACATTAGGTCTTACTCCTAATATGCTAAACGAACTGAATCGTTCAATTATAGAAACACTTAATTCTTTCCGCGAGATGGGGTATTTACCTGTCGTAATAACGTCCGCAACAATAAGACCTTATTTTTATAGGTTGATTAATTCAACTTTTTCTGATATAATTGTACTTTCATATACAGAATTACCGCCAAATGTGGAAATTGAATTTATCGGAAAAATTGAGGTATAAGAATGCAAATTAAGAAGTATATAGGAAGTACTTTAAAAGAAGCTATTGGTAAAATGAAAGAAGAATTAGGCGGGGATGCGGTTATTTTAAGTACGCGTGTAGTAGAACCTGTTTCGGGAAGTGCGAAACAGAAGTATTTTGAAGTTACATGCGGTGTAGAAGATGATTATGACACACCAAAACCCGTAGCTCCTAATGTTACAAAAAAAATTGAAAAAGAGGAACCAAAGACCTTTGAAAGCGAATTGAAAAAAATAACCGAAAAAGTTTA
>JAEXOD010000140.1 GCA_023447335.1 Bacteroidota bacterium | reverse complement strand
TATCAGGATAAAAGAAGGATTAACAGGAGAAAACCCATTTAGAATTAAATTCTGAATTTTAATATCTCTTACTAATTCTAGAATCGGAATTCCCTTCCACAACCAATAAATCCTCGGAATTTCTTTTCTAGGGATTACATCCTGAAAATCCGTTCTAAATCCTGTAAATCCTGGTTCCGGAACAGTGAAAAAGTGGAAAACACAACACAAATTTACATGGTTTTTACTTAACCTTAAACACTCAACATTTAACCTTGATTTGTTTATCCTGAAAATCCGTTTGAAATCCTGTAAATCCTGGTTCAGAAACGGTGGAACGGTGGAATGGTGGAACGGTGGAATGGTGGAATGGTGGAAAACACAGTTCAAATTTACATGGTTTTTACTTAACCTTAAACACTAAACATTTAACATTGATTTGTTTATCCTGAAAATCCGTTTGAAATCCTGTAAATCCTGGTTCCGGAATGGTGGAAAAGTGAAACGGTGGAACAGTGGAAAACACAACTCAGATTTATGGGGGGGTACTTAACCTTAAACACTAAACATTTAACCTTAATCAGAACTCGGAACTCGGAACAAAAAACTCGATGAAAATTAAAAAAAATAGACCAAAATAGAGGATGTTATGTCCAATATAAAGAAAAATCGTAATTTAAACGTTTAAGTAATTGTAAAAAAATAAATTATGATTTTTTTTTGAATTATAAATATTTGTTTTTTGTTAAAAAATTGTTAATTTCATTATGTAAGATTTAAATAATAACCAATAACCTATCTTCCCTAACCGGAGGAACTATGAAACACATTTTAAACTATTTTATTTTAACACTACTGTTATTAACTAACATTACAGCAAGCCCGTGGTTGGTGGGAACGACGGGTAAAATTGCGGGTAGAGTAATTGACCCGGCAACAAACGAAGGTATCCCTTTTGTGAATGTTGTTGTTATGGGTACTAATTACGGTGCTGCAACCGATATGGATGGTTACTATTCCATAATCAACTTGCCACCGGGTACTTATAAAGTAAAAGCAAGCGCAATAGGATACAACTCACAAACAGTCGATAATATTAGGGTAAATATCGACTTAACTACTAAAATAGATTTTCAGTTAACAGACGCAAGCGTTCAGTTAAAAGAAGATGTAGTAGTAGTAGCAACAAAACCGTTGGTGCAAAAAGACGTAACTTCGTCTACGGCGATAGTAGGTAGCGAATTGATTTCCGAATTACCGATTACGGAAATTTCAGACGTATTATCACTACAGGCAGGTATTACTGTCGGCTCCGGCGGCGATATTCACATCCGTGGCGGTCGTAGCGGACAGATTGCTTATCAAATAGACGGTGTTCCCGTTACCGATAGCTATGACGGAAGTTTAGTTGTTGAAGTTAACTCATCTGCCGTTCAAGAAATGCAGGTAGTTAGCGGTGCATTTAATGCAGAGTATGGTCAAGCACTTTCGGGTGTTGTTAACCTTGTTACTAAAGACGGTAGTAACAAATACTCAGGTTCGTTAACAGCATACTCAGGAGATTATGTTTCAGACAAAACAAGTATTTTCTGGAATGTTGATAACATTGATCCTATTGCAATTCGTAATCTTGAAGGAAGCTTAAGCGGTCCGATTATTAAGGATAAACTTTTCTTCTTTACAAACTTACGTTATTACTATAATACCGGTTATTTCTACGGTAAAAGAGAATTTTTAACAACAGACAGAGCTGCAGAAGTACCAAATTCAGGTGGGTCACAGTATACTTTTATTAAAAACGGTGACGGTTCATACATTCCTATGAATACAAGCGAACGTTACTTTGGACAGGCTAAAGTTAGTTATAACTTTTTACCCGGTGTAAGAGTCGGTTATAACTTTATTGCAGATAGAAGAGAATATCAAAATTATAACGGAAACCGTTTAACTCCGGATAATAATTTGCATCGTTTTGAAAAATCTTATTCAAACATCTTTTCTATTAATCATGCAGTATCTAACTCAAGTTTTTATAACTTAAATATTAGTTACTACTTTAAAGATTATCAACATTATTTATTTGAAGATATTTATACAGGCGATCCAAACCGTCCGACTTTATATGTTGATAATACAATTTTACAGACACCTCCATATAGCTACAGCATAGGCGGAACTGATAACAGCCGTTTTACCCGTAATAGCGGTACTTATGTAGCTAAATTAGATTGGGTATCACAGCTTACACAAGAAATTAACTTGCAAGTAGGCGGTGAATTCAAAAAACACAGATTTTATTTTGAAAGTATCAACTTAATTGCAATGACTGACGAAAACGGTCAAAAAGTTGCTCCGTATAATGTAGTTATTCCTAACATTACAACAACGGATTATAATAAATATTTACGTGAACCTATTGAAGCTTCTGCCTATGCACAAGCAAAATTTGAAGCTTTTAGCCTTATATTTAACTTAGGTGTACGTTTTGATATGTTTGACCCGGACGGTGTTACACTAAAAGATCCGAGTGATCCCAATATCAACAATCCTTTAAAACCTGAAAACATTGCAAAAACAATGGCTGAAAGAGAAGCATCTTGGTATAATGAAGCTTCTACTAAATATCAGGTAAGCCCGCGTATCGGTTTGGCTTTCCCAATTACCGAAACCGGTGTAATTCACTTTTCTTACGGTCACTTTTTCCAATTACCGGCATATGAACTTTTATATACCAATCCTGAATTTGAAATCGGAAACGGTTCCGGAAATCAAGGATTATTCGGAAATGCTGATTTAAAACCACAAAAAACCGTTAAAGGCGAAATAGGCTTAAAACAACAGTTAGGCAGTGATATAGCAATTGACGTAACAATGTTTTTTGAAGATTTTAGAAATTTAACAGGTACTCAAACTGCAGAAATATTGGTTTACGGACGCGATCGTAGTTACAGCCAATATGCAAATAGTGATTTTGGATTTTCAAAAGGTATAATTCTTAAATTTGCACAAAGATTCAGTGACGGTTTATCTGCTAATTTAGATTATACATACTCGGTAACAAAAGGTAATGCAAGTAACCCGACAGATGCTCGTAATGCGTCTTTAGGCGGTGCTTTACCGGAAACATTTATTGCTCCATTAGACTGGGATCAGTCGCACACATTAAATATTAGCGTTGCATATACTGTTCCTCGTGATTACGGTTTCTCTCTTATCGGTAATTTATATACCGGTCAACCATATACACCAGGCGTAAACAAAAATACTCGTGTTTCGCAAAATGCTTTTCCGCGTAATAGTTCATCTAGACCAACAATATTTAATTTAGATTTAAGAGCTTATAAAGATTTCCAGATCGGCGATTTTTATCTTTCAGTTTTCTTAAAAGTATTTAACGTGTTGGATTTGGATAATGCACGCGGTGTTTACGGTGATACAGGCGATCCGTATTTTACGTTCGGCAAATATGAAGCTCAAAAAATTAAACCTACAATGTATTATAACTCACTTGATGATTTATATACAAATCCGGGTTTCTTTAGCGAGCCGAGAAGAATTGAAGTTGGTGTAACGGTTAATTTTTAATTTTAACAGGTAAAACTTATGAAAAACAAAATTTTTAATATTTTGCTTGCTTTCACCATCCTTGCCGGTTCTGTTATTATAGAAGCTCAAGGTTTAGGTGACCCAAGACTTAGACGATTAGGTAAGCATACGGGAAACCGTGCGGGTATTACCTTTTACAACGACGGTCAGATAGCAGGATTTAATACAGGTGTGGATATACGCGGTGAATGGCCTTTAGGCAGCGGCGAAAACTACATTGGTGATTGTATTCCGCTAATTGGCGTTGAATTTCAAACAACAACAGGTTTGACTTTACAATCTGTAACAATTTCACGTGGTCCTCGTAGACTTCAAGGAGAAGAAAAAGATCCTAATACCGGTGAATTTAGAGGATGGAATCCGATTCCGGGATTTTTAGATCCAAATCAAGAATCAGTTGCAATGAGCCATTTGCCTTTATCTTGGCCGTTAAACGGCTGGGCTGATCCTGGTGGTTTCCCTGAAGTTAAAAGATATATTGACTCCAAAGGTAATACTGAATGGTGGGGATATTTCGGACGTGGTATTATTAATGCGGATCAAGAAAGCTTTTTTGTTGCTGATGACCAAATGGATAATGAATTTAACTTTGCATTTAAACCAGATGCAAACGACCCAAGTAGAAACGGTATGGGTTTACAATTAAGACAACGTGGTTTTCAGTGGTCAAGCTTTTTAGCTGAAGACGCAATTTTTTGGTTATATGATATAAAAAACGAAGGTACTTATACATTCAGAAAAGCAAACTTCGGAACTGTTGTTGGTACGTTGGCAGGCGGTGACGGCGATAGCGGTGATGACTTAGGTTACTTTGACGCAAAAGACTGGATTACTTATAGCTGGGATAGTGACGGTATTGGTAACAGAGGTCAAAAAGTTGGTTACGTAGGATATTCGTTCTTAGAATCACCGGGTAATGCTTTTGACGGTATAGATAATGACGGTGATTCACCAAATTCATCTCCTGAATTTACGGATAATGACTTTAATGAAATTATTTATAATGCAGGCGATAGAGTAGTTTTAATAGATCCGGTTACTTATGAAAGAACTTTCTATACGGTTAAAGCCGGTTTAGATAGCGTTTATTCATTAGGAATTAAATTTATTATTAACGCAGGAGTTACCAAATTCCGTGAAGGACATATTGCCAAAGTTACAAACGGAGTAAGCATTCCTGACGTATCGGCATATGACGGTATTGATAACGACTTAGACGGTTTGATAGACGAAAACAAAGCTATACACTTAGATTCAAGAGCTATAAATAACCAACCGGCTCTTAAATATATGAATTACTTAACAGGCGTTGGTGTAAATGATTTATTAATAGATGAAAAACGTGATAACAATATTGATGAAGACGCTGATTGGTCTGCAACTTATGATGACGTTGGTACAGACGGTTTAGGTCCTAACGATACAGGTTATCCGGGTCCGGATATTGACGGAACAGAAGGAAACGGTGTTCCTGATCAAGGTGAACCTAATTTCGGTCGTACAGACCCTGACGAAAGTGATCAGATAGGTTTAACAGCATTCAACTTCTTTGAAAATAGCGCATCTCCTGATATGACTAATGACTCGTTATTATGGTCAAGAATGACTCCGGGACGTTTTGACGTTATTTCTCCGAGACCGCAAGACGGTGACTTTATTTACGCTTCGGGTTTCTTCCCGTTAGTGCCTGAAAAAGTTGAAAGATTTAGTGTTGCTTTACTTTTCGGTGAAAACTATGCAGATATTTTTAGTAATAAATCAATTGTTCAGCAGATATATAATGCAGGTTATAAGTTCCCGCAACCTCCTGTAAAACCGACTGTTACTGCTACTCAGCAAGACGGAAAAGTTGTTTTATACTGGGATGGAACCGCAACACAAAATAGCCGTGACTTTATAACTAAAACACAAGATTTTGAAGGTTACAAAATTTACAGAGCAACTGATGCAGGATTTAGCGATGCAAGAAGCGTAACTAATGCATTAGGCGTTTTAGCATTTGATAAACCAATTGCACAATATGATTTAACCAACAACTTTAGCGGATATTTTTATCCAAGCCCGGGTTTATTGGCACAAGTTGGCGGAACAACTTTCTACTTGGGTGATAATACCGAAGAAAGTGCAGTTGTTAATAAATTTGTAGATTCAACCGTTGTAAAAGGACAAACATATTATTATGCAGTTTGTGCTTATGACAGAGGCGATGAAGGATTGGACATTTTCCCTTCAGAGAACAGTAAATACATATTCCGTGAAAATACAGGTGAAATAGTTACCGATATTAACACAGTTGTAATTACTCCGGGTTCACGTCCCGTTGGTTATCAATCAGCTAAACAAGTTAATGTTGTTAAAGCTTCCACATTTAGAGCAACCGGAACGGTTGATTTTGAAATAGTTGACGATGCAGCAATACGTGACGGATTTAAGTATAGAGTAGCATTCCAAGATTCTGCTTTACAAGGATTTACAAAAAGCTATACATTATACGATTTACAAACTCCCGATACGGTATATATCCCTTCAACTAAAACAACACATATTGTTAATCCGTTGGATTCTTTATCAATTCCGACAGGTAACGATACAATTTATGTAAACGGATTTAAAATTGCTTTTGTAGGCACACACTATAAAGCCGAATATCATAAATTGCTTGATAAACAAAAAGAATTAAGCGGTAGTATTCCGATTCATCACGGTTTCAGATTACAAATGGAAAATGATCCTACGGTTAATTTAAAGTCGGATATTTCGGGATTTTATAACATAGCAGATACAAGTAAAGCTTTATTAGCATATACATTTCAAAGATTTATAGCTGCCAATTCGGGGGCAGGAACTGCACTTAACGGTGTTGATATGCCATATGATTATGAAATTGAATTTTATGATCAAGTTGTAGGAAAGTCGGTCGCAGATACTTTATTCCCACCGACTCCTAACAACATTTATCCGGCAAGAGATATTACATTTAAAGTTAAAAACTTAACAACGGGTGAATATATAACTCCGGTTTATTTTAAAACGGGTACATTATCAACCGTATATAACATTTACTTTAAAGAAAGCATAGAAGGACAGACAAAACGCACATGGCGTGTAAATATTACATACAAAGTTCCTAATAAAGCGCTTGAAAAATCGGGAAGTATGAAATTGTTTACTACAAAGCCGTTTAGCAGATTTGACGGATTTGAGTTTACAATGAAAAAAGCCGAAATCGATAACGGTGCAGCAGGAAATTCATTAGATAATATTAAAGTTGTTCCGAATCCTTATGTAGTAACACATGAAGCAGAAGCCAGATTATTAAGTTCGCAAACAAGCGGACGCGGTGAACGCGAAATTAGATTTACCCGCATACCTCCGGGTGCGAAGATATCAATATTTACCGTACGCGGTGAATTGATTAGAACATTGTATCATAATGATATTTACAACGGAGACGTATTCTGGAATTTACGTACCGAAGAAAATATTGAAGTAGCATACGGTGTTTACG
>JAEXOD010000097.1 GCA_023447335.1 Bacteroidota bacterium | reverse complement strand
AGCCATCCCTGTCCTTACATCCTCAATTTCTACTTTTGCCGTTAAAAAGATAAACGGAATTGTTCTTGTAATTGGATTGTCTTGTAATTTTTTTAGTAATTCCAATCCATCCATTTCCGGCATCCTAATATCGCTGATGATTATATCCGGCTCAAACTCTACCGCCCTTTTGTACCCTTCTAAACCGTTCTCTGCCGATATTGCCTCATACCCATTGAACTGTAATATGTCTTCTAGATTTAACCTCAAATCCTTTTCATCTTCAACAACTAATACTAATATCGTTTTTGAATCATTCATCATATATCTTCTTAATTGTTAAAAACTACCTTAATATTGTTTTTGTCTGATGTAAAACTAATTACAAAACAAAATAAATACAATAAAAAAGTTGTAAACGGGCATTAAGTGTTGTAAACGGGCATTAGGTGTTGTAAACGGGAAGATCTTTAAAAAAAATGGGGAAATATTAATATAAAATATTAAGCTTAGATACATTCCTTTTGCTTACTTCAAACGGAATTTCAATATTTGGTAGGTATATTAGATAATTATTATTGTAAAATTTTTCAATTTTTTTCACATTTTGTATCCTAATAATTGTTTTTTTATGTATCCTCAAGAAAAATTCCGCTGGTAATAATTCTTCCCATTTTGACAAGGCTTTATGGAATACATATGATGTGGTGTTATTAAGGTGTACTCGGCTATACTGATTTGCCGATTCAATAAAATTAATTTCCGAAACTTTAAAGAATACAACTTCTTCTTTTAACCTTAAATAAACAGGATCCTCTAAAGTAAGTTTTTTGATCTTTTTTTTATTAGTACTTTCAATTTTTTCGGGTTCTTTGTAAATTCTACTTTTAAATAAACGAGTTTCAATAGCTTTTAATAACTCACTATTCTTAAAAGGTTTGGTTAAATAATCATCAGCCCCAAGCTGCATACCTTTTCTTATATCAGTTAGTTCAACTTTTGCAGTTAAAAAGATAAAAGGGATAGATCTTGTAACTTTTTCCGCAAGTAAATCTGTTAAAACTTCATAACCTGATTTTCCTTTCATTAAAATATCACAGATTATTATATCAGGTAAAAATTTTATAGCTTTTTCCACGCCTAAAAAACCGTTCGATGCTGTCTCTACGGTATAACCTTCTTCAATTAATAATGTTTCAATATTTTCTCTTATATCAGCTTCATCTTCAATTATTAGGACCTTCATCCTTCACTTTCTCCGGCAATAATATTGGAATGTTAAGTTTTACTGTTGTTCCTTTGTTAAGTTCACTTTTTACTTCGATGTTTCCTTGATGAACTTCTACATATCTTTTAATAATTGACATACCTAAACCGGTTCCATTTATATCGGCAACATTTTTACCCCTATGAAACGGTTCAAATAAATGTTCTAAATCATCTCCTGAAATTCCGATTCCGTTATCGATAATTAATAACTTTACAAAACTTTCATTACTTTCAATTATAACTTTTATTACTTCACCGACTGAAGAGTATTTAATAGCATTAGTCAATAAATTTGTAAGTATAGATCTTAAAAGTTTTATATCAATAAAATATTCCTTTCTATCTGCTCTATAAGTGTAATCAATTATATGATTTTTTGCAAAATCATTTTTTAATTCATCAATCAATTTTAAACAGAATAAATTCAAATCTTCCAAAGACGGGTTAAATTCTATTTTGCCGCTTTCTACTCTACTAACTAATAATACATCATTAATTAGATCTGTTAAATTATCAATCGTTCTTAAAATGCGTTCTATATGCTGTACATACTTGAAATTATCCCATTTTTTACCATAATCACGCAATAATTGTATAGATGAAGAAATAGTTGTTAAAGGAGTTCTAAATTCATGTGAAGCGGTTGAAATAAATCTAGTCTTCAAATCACTAAATCGTTGAACTTCTTCCAAAGTTCTCTTCAACATCATCTCGGTTCCTCTCCCTTTTTCAATCTCTTGACCTAACATAATATTGGACTTGTTTAGTTCTTGTGTTCTAACCTTAACCATTATTTCTAAGTTTTGCCTATGTAGTTCAAGTTCTTGTTCAATTTTCTTCTTATCTGTTATATCTTCAAATAGTACGGCAAAAATACCCTTTACAACCGAAAATGCAGAAACTTTAAAATACTTTCCTAAATCATTCGAAAAGCTTTCAAATTCTGTATAACTTGGCTTTAGAGCAATTTTACCGTATTGCTCAATCCAAAAATCTTCCAAGTTCGGTAATACTTCTTTTGCAGTTTTGTTAATTATTTCGCTAGATTTTAATCCCGTTAATCTTTCGAAACTAGGATTAATCTCTAAAAATCTATAATCAATCGGTTTACCGTTATTATCGCAAATAATTTCATGTAAACCAAATCCTTCCTGCATACTTTCAAATAAAGAACGATATCGTAATTCACTTTCTTTTAAAGCTTTCTCGTATTCTTTACGTTTTGTAATATCTTCAATAGAACCAACAAGTCCTTCAATGTTTCCAGTTTTATCATTTATTAAAGATATATTTATGCTTAGTATAATCATATTTCCATCTTTTTTATAAAAGCATAACTCTCTATCTTTAATTTGGTTATTTTTTGAAAACGCACTATTAAAAGGGTTTTCTTCGTCTGCTACTTCGTTTCCGTCCGGTTCATATAGTTTAAGTTCAGATGAAAAATAGGTGTATTTTTCTATTGAATCAAACGATAATTCAAATATTTTTTCTGCCGCACTATTCCCTAATAAAATTTCACCGTTTTTATTTATATAAACTACTCCGACAGGTATAGTTTTTAAAATCCATTGTAATAGTTCTTTTTCTCTTAATAAATCATTTTCTGCATTAATCTGCTCTGTTATATCAACAGAAAAACAAATTATACCTGCCACTTCTCCTTTTTCATTATACCACGGTACTTTATCTGAACGTAACCAAACTAATCTACCGTTTATATCAAGTTTTTCTGTAATTGCAAATTTTGGCATCCCCGAAGTCATAATTTCGATATCTTCTTTATAATAAATATCATGTGTATTTGGGAATATCTCTCTAGCAGATTTACCTTGAATAGATTCTACTTCAGAATTACTGATTAACGCTGCTGCTTTATTTACCTTTATATAATTATTATAACGGTCTTTAAAGTAAATTGCAACCGGAGAAAGATCAATAATTGTTTTTAAGTCGGATCTTTCTTTCTCTAACATTAACTCCAGTTCTTTTTCGTAAGTTACATCAGTTAAAACTCCTGTTATAATTAGATCACCTTTATTCGGCTTATTTAATCTAGTTGATACTTTTACATAACATAATTCGCCGCTTTTTTTCTGTAAAGAAATTATCGAAGTATTATTTTCTTTTGTAAGTAACGCATCTTTAATTTCTAATGCTTTTTCTCTTTCATTAATTGTTAAAAAATCATAAAAATTATGATTTAATATTTCATCTTCCGTAAAACCCGTAATATTATAAATAACAGGGCTAATATATTTTACTATCCCTTTTCTATCAATAGTAAAAAGTACATCATTAATGTTTTCTACAAGATTTTTATATTTTTCTTTAGATTCAGTTAAAGCAATCTCGTTGTTTTTTCTTTCAGATATATCTCTTATAATTGCTTGATTAAATGTTAAGTTTTCTATTTTTACGCTTCTTATACTAACTTCAACGGGAAATACTTTGAAATTTTTATCAACATTTAACGACTCAAATAATTTACCGTAAAAAAGCTCATTATTTAATATTACATCTTTTTCATTTATATAACTTTCTTTAGCCCAAATTCTATCAATTGTTAAGTTAACTGATTTTTTATTTTCAAAACCAAATACGGCAGCAAATTTATCATTATATTCTAGAATTCTTCCCGTCTTATCATATAAAACAATAGCATCGTTTGCATTTTTAAGTAAGGTTTCATATCTAATTTGATATGCCTGCCGTTCAACCAATAATTCATATTCTTTTTTGTAATTTGCGTTCTTAAAATAACCTTTAAAAATATAAAATAATATAAAGCTACCAATTATTATTATCAATGTTAATCCAAAAAGATATAATGCAAATATTTGTTTATAATCACTAAACTCTTTAAGGTTAATTTTTGTTAACAAGAAGAAATTCATATTTCTTCTTGTTAAATTTGCTAAAACAAGTTCGTTATCTCTATCAAAGCCTTCAAAATAATTTAAGTGATTTTTTTCGGATGAATAATGATACTGTTTTGGTAAATAAAATAGAGGGATATTACTTATACCATATTCAATTTTATACGATCCCATTGTCGTTGGAACAATTCTAATTACTTTATTTGGCTGATAATTATAAGTCTTTATTAACTCTACACTAAACATTTTTTTACCGATTGAATGAGGCTTCAAAAGAATTGCAAAAGCAGAGCTGATTCTTGTAGAAAATATGTAGTATCCTAACAATTTATAACCGTTATCGGTTTTTTTTGTAAACATAGTGATAACGTTATAATGCATAGTGTTATTTATTATTTCGAAATTTGTATCATCCACTTTATATAAAAATGGAGGTACTTTATTATTTATATTCTTCTTTTTTTTAATATAAGCGGCATTATCAATTAGAAATTTTTTTTTAATTTTTTTTACTAAAAGCTTAATGCTTGAAGAAATCTTAATCTCCTTATTCCGGGGGAATCTATTAATAACATTAAGATTTGTATCAATTATATTAATTCCATCAATAAATCCATGTTGTCTTATAACATCAGCACTTCTTTCAAATAACTTTATGCTGTTATTCTCATTTTGTTTTTTAAGATCCTCAAAATTTAAATCATCAAGATATGGTGCTCTGATAAAATAATCTATTGACTTTTTTACGTTAGTCTCCCACACATATAATTGAGTCGATTTAACAGAAGATAATAAACCCAACTGTTCAAGCATTTCATTTTTTAATGCGGTAATATGAGTATTAAAAATAATTAAGTTGATATAGATTACACCAATAATAAAAAGGATAATTCCCCCGTAAATTAAATATATCCATTTATTATTTTGTGTTTGCAAAACTAATTCTCTTTTACCTAATAATTAATACTTTTAAGTATTATTAAAATAGTAAAATTTCTAAAATAAAACTAAACGATTTTGTCGATTTTTTAAAAATTCAATTTATTTTATTAAAATAATATAAATTTTTACCCATAATTTGCCCTAAAATAAAGAATAAAAATAATATAAATGTTGTAAAAATTGATCTATTTACATCAAAGTAAATTTTCAATAAGTATATTAGAATAACCGGTGAATGAATATAAACAAACCACTTAAAAGAAAAAACCTTTTTATTAGCTCTTAAATAACCAAAAGGGATATTAATTAAAGTAACAACAAAGCTCCAAATAGTTAAGTCTAATAAATTCATAATATTAGTTATTATTAATTGTTTTGTAAAATATTTGTTGAAGCCTAAGTAATTTATAAAAATAGAACTCATAAACACAAATCGTTTGGATTCAAGTTATAAAAAACCGAGTCAACTAAAAAATGTTAATTTTAGCTAATTCTATTAGTGCAAAATTAATATTCAATTACTGAATACTATTAAAATATATTCTAAAACATTCAAATTTATTTTAATATTTATATCTGCTATAAAAACTCAAAAAATATAATAATTTTTAAGAACACATAATTCAATGTAAAAAATACATAATCATTACATTATCAAATCTTTTGAAGATTCGGAATTATATCAATTGAGTAGTTAATATCGTTTTCACGCTATCAGGAGTAACTAGTCCTCTATCTCCTATTTTCATCCATTTTCTTTCCAAAAATCGATTACTTATTTTATCAATTGAATCCTCTTTTATACCATAATCTGCTAATTTAGTATAGATACCTAAAGAATTAAAAAACTCTTCAGTCTTTTTAATTATCAAATCAATTCTCTCTTTCTCATCCCCTTCGGAAACACCAAGTACTCTTTCTCCGTATTGAAGAATTTTTTCTCTCTTTTCGTTTTTTAATACTTTCCAATAACCTGGTAAAACAATAGCTAATGTACGAGCATGATCAATTTCATGCAATGCTGTTAATTCATGCCCTATCATATGAATACCCCAATCTTGAGGTACGGCAACACCTATTAAACCGTTTAATGCCATAGTTGCAGACCACATTAAATTACTCATCAATTCATAATCTTCAGGATTTTCTACTACTTTCGGACCAATTTCAATCAAAGTTTGTAAAATTGATTCTGCAAATCTATCTTGTAATTTTGCATTCACAGGATAATTAACATATTGCTCAATAACATGAACAAATGCATCGGCAACACCGTTTGCAACTTGTTTTTTTGGTAACGTGGCTGCTGCATCCGGTAAAAGTATCGAAAACTGCGGAAAAGTGACGGGAGAACCAAATGCAAATTTTTCTTGTGTAGATTCTCTTGTAATAACGCTTCCGGAATTCATCTCGCTTCCTGTTGCAGGTAATGTTAATACTACGCCAAACGGAAGTGCGGTTTTAGGTCTTACACCATTTGCTAAAATATCCCAAGGATCACCGCTAATATAGTTCACTGCTGCTGCAATAAATTTTGTTGCATCAATTACAGAACCTCCGCCCACTGCAAGTAAAAAGTCAATATTTTCTTTTTTTATTAAATCTACTGCCTTCATACATGTTTCATATCTTGGATTAGGTTCAATCCCTGAAAATTCATAAACTTTATATTCTTTAAGTGCATCTATTACTGCTGAATAAACACCGTTTTTCTTAATGCTTCCCCCGCCATATAAAACTAAAACCTTTTTATCCGCTAATATTAAACCATTCAATTTATTTAATTCACCTTTTCCAAAAATAATTTTAACTGGATTGTAAAACATAAAATTTTTCATATAATCTCCTATTGTTTTTCTAAATAACATATTAGCAAAATTAAACGTTCAATATTAAAAAAAATAATTCCGACTATTGTAATATTAAACTAAAAATTTTATATTGTAAATTGTTTCAATAAAAGGATGTTTTAATGCAAAATTTCTGTTTGGAGCCTATCGGATATATACAATCTAAGCTAAAATTTAGATATGAAACACCTAGACAAGGAGTATTATCGGTAGATAATCTTTCTGTAATTAAACTGAACAACAAAAATAATTTTAATCAAGCTATTGAAGGGCTTGAAGGATTTGACAGAATTTGGGTGATTTATTTATTTCACCTGAATAATAACTGGAAACCCAAAGTTAACCCACCCCGACATTTTGATAAAAAAATCGGTGTTTTTGCCACTCGGTCTCCTCATCGTCCAAATAAAATTGGATTGAGTTGCGTTAAATTAGAAAAAATTGAAGGATTAAATATTTTTATTTCAGAATCAGATATCCTTGACGGAACTCCGGTTATTGACATAAAACCTTATCTCCCTTATTCAGACTCGTTTCCGGATTCCAAAACCGGATGGGTAAACCATTGCTTGGACGATAAGTTTAGAGTAGAATATTCGGAATTAGCAGATAAACAAATCGATTTTTTGTACTCAAATTATGAAATTAATCTAAAAAACTTCGCTACTCTTCAATTAGAATTTGAGCCTACTAATACCGAAAGAAAAAGAATTACAAAATTTGACGAAAATAGCTACATTCTTGCATATAGAACTTGGCGTATAAATTACTCAATTGATATTAAGGAAAATACTGTTAAAATTATTAAAATTTTCAGTGGTTATACTCCTGAAGATTTAGAAAATTCGAATTTTGATAAATACCAAGATAAAAATATTCATATTGAATTTTTGAATCAAATATTTTGATTTTTATTGTTTTAAATTCTTAACTAAACGTCAATCAAATAAAAAGTAATTAGGAGAAGAGATGCTAAAATACCTATCAATTTTGTTTTTACTTGCAACTATTCTAAACGCTCAAGTAACTATTAACGGAGATGCAAGGGTTAGGCCAAGATATGATATTAATGATAAATCTCCGGGAAAAGGAACAAAAACGAGCGATTTATATTATATGTATCGTGCCAGATTAAATTTTAACGCTGATATAGGAGAAGGGTGGAAATTTCACACTATGATAAGTCATAACGGGATATTTTATTATTCAACATTTAACACCGGTGATTTTCCCGATATATTAGGCTCAGAACAAAATCCTTCAAAACCTAGTTCTCGTCAAAGTTCTAGAAGAGCATCTTTAGCTTTTATGGAATTATATTTTGGTCAAGAAACAGAGAAATATAATTTTAAAGTAGGTTTATTCCCTCTTGGTTCAATCGGTAACCCAATCTATGATTTGCACTATTACCCCAATAAAATGGTAGATATTCCATACGCTATTTTTAATACAGACGGAGCATTCGGTTTTACCGGTAATTATAAAACAGAATTAGGTACTTTTGGTGGTAAATTAATTATTGAAGATGCAAAGGGTAAAGAAGAAGAATCATACGACGGTACTGTGTTAAGTGATAGAAATGATCAAATGACTTTAGAGTTAAATTACTCTGTTCCTATTTCAGGATTCAACATTTCTCCGATGGCATTGTTAAGTATCTCGACTGAGAAAGATTCGATGTGCAAACCGAATACATTTGGAATTAATATCACTTCATCTAAAATTGGTGAATTTACATTTCAAGGAACTGCTGCTTATTCAGTTCAAAATAATGAAAATCTTAGAAGTATCCAAGAACCGGGTTATCCAATTTCTAAATATAACGGGTATTTACTAAGACTTAAAATGAACGGAAAACTTGGTCCGGGAAATCTTGTTACATGGTTTGATTACGCTGAATTAACAGAAAAACAACCTCTCAAAGATATAAACTACGGTTTTGCTTTTTTATGGATTAATTACGAAATACCCATTTACAAAAGTGAAAAAGGAGCCGTATTTATTACTCCGGAATTGAGATATGCACAGTATTTTAAGGAAACTGAACATATTGCTGATAGAATAAAGATGGAAGTTAACTTTGATATTAAATTTTAGGGGGTCAAATGATTAATTTTTTTAATAATCTTAAGGTTAGAAATAAACTATTGTTTTTGGTAGTTTCTTCATTTTTTCCGTTATTGCTAATTTTACAGTTTTACGTACTACCGGCAATTTCGGAAGCTTGGTATCAAAATAAATTCACTGCAACAAAAGAAATTGTTGAATCAGTATATAATACATTCGACTATTATCAAAAAAAGGTAAATAACGGCGAAATGACTTTGGAAGAAGCTCAAGCAAAAGCCGCGGAAAGTATAAGTGCCCAAAGATATGATTCAGATAATTATTTTTTCATATTTGACGATAATTACATATTGAAGGTACATCCTTTAAGACCACAAAATATCGGAAAAGATATGAGTGGAAGCTTAGATGCTAACGGTATGAAATTATATGTGGAAATAAAAAATGCGGCAAATTCCGAAAAAGGATTTTTAGAGTATTATCAGCTTAAACCGGGTGTGGAAGAACCGCAACACAAAGTATCTTATGTGAAAGCATACAAAAACTGGAATTGGTATTTAGTAAGCGGGGTTTATTTAGAAAAAGTTGAAGAGGAAATTTCATCATTCAAAAATTCTCTTTATACTGCCATATTTATAGCATTAGTGATTGCTTTATTGATCGGTTTTTATTTTGCTAATTTTGTAGCTACACCTATTAAAAATCTATCTGTTGCAGCAGATCAAGCCGCAAACGGAAATTATGATATTAATATCCGGAGCGATAGCAAAGATGAATTAGGTGTATTAAGTGCTGCTTTTAGAAAAATGTTATTTAACATAAAAAACGCAATAAATGAAGCACATGATCAAAAAGAAGCAGCTATTCTTGAAGCCTCTAAAGCAGAAAATTTAAGTTTAACTGCTAAAAAACAAGAAGAGTATTTAAGAGAAAATATTGAAAAACTATTGGCTGAATTTGATAAATTTGCGCACGGTGATTTTACTGTAAAAGTTGAATTTAAAAATAATAACGATTTAATCTCAACATTATTGAATCAATTTAATAATGTTGTACAAAATCTTAGAGAAATGTTAATTCGTGTTACTGAATCCGTACAGGCAACTTCAAGTTCAAGTAATGAAATAACAAGATCCGTTGAAGATTTATCTTCGGGAGCTCAGGAACAATCAGCTCAAACCGGAGAAGTTGCTTCTGCGATTGAAGAAATGACAAAAACTATTATGGAAAATGCTCATCACACAAAATTAGTTGCCGATAAAACAAATTTAACCGCAAATTATGCAAAACAAGGGGCAAAAAAAGTAGGCGAAACAAAAGCCGGAATGGATTTAATTGTTAAGCATACTGATAAGACCGGAAAGATAGTTTCTTCATTGGCTCAAAAAACTGATCAAATAGGTGAAATTGCACAAGTTATTGATGAAATTGCCGATCAAACAAACTTATTAGCTTTAAATGCAGCTATAGAAGCTGCTCGTGCCGGTGAACAAGGGCGAGGATTTGCTGTTGTTGCTGATGAAGTTAGAAAACTTGCCGAGCGTACAACACGAGCTACTAAAGAAATTGCGGAAACCATTAAAGATATTCAGCAAAGCGTAACGGATGCAAATAAGGCAATGGTTGAAGCTGAATCGGCTGTAAAAAACGGACTTGTTTTAACACAAGAAGTTGCAAATTCCTTAAATCTAATTGTTAATGAAACTTTGAACGTTAATGATCTGGCTAGTCAAGTATCTGCAGCTACAGAAGAACAATCGGGCGCAGCAGAAGAAATTAGCAAATCAATTGACGGAATAAATAACGTTACTCAAGAAAGTACAAACGGGTTAAGACAAATTGCCACAGCAACCGAAGATTTAAATAGACTAACCGAAAATCTAAATAATTTAATTTCAAACTTCAGAATTTATAATGATTCGTTTGTTCAAAATTCAGGAAAAGGTATAATTAAAAGATAGATAGTCATTTCTAATAAGCTTTGATAATTTAATTAATTGTAAATCCCTCTCTCTTAACAAGACGATTAAGAGAGAGGCTAATAATTTTCTATAAAAGTATATATTTCTTTTATAGAAAATAAAACAATCTCAAATTTTTACAAATATCCTTTCATAATTAAATCAAAATGTTAGACTTTTAAATTCTTTAGTAAATCCGTAATAATTTACTCTTTTGTAAATTTAAACTTGACTATTATTATCTACTTTATTATATTTGAATTATTATTAATTAAGAATAATTCTTATTTAGGTATTGATGTATAATATTCAAGAACAATTAAAAAAGCACGGGTTAAAAGTAACACCTCAGCGCGTTATTATAATGGAAGCAATTATCAAACTTGCAAACCACCCAACTGCAGAAAATATAAAAGAGTATATTAACAAAGATCATCCAAATATTGCATTAGGTACTGTATATCAAGTTTTGGATATATTAAGCCTAAAAGGTATTATAAAAAAAGTAAAAACAGAAGATGATATTATGAGATACGATGCCGATTTAGGAAAACATCATCATCTTTATAATTGTGAAACTTCCGAAATTACTGATTATTACGATGAAAAATTATCCCAATTAATAGAAGATTATCTAAAGCAGAATAAAATTTCGGGTTTTAACATTAAAGAAATACATTTACAAATTAACGGAAATTTTGTAATTTAAATAGACACTATCATTTTATAGGAGTAGGTTATATGAAAGCAAAGAGTATTGAATTATTGAACAAAGCAATTGCAGACGAATTATCTGCCGTACATCAGTATATGTATTTCCATTTTCATTGTGATGACCAAGGTTATGATTTATTGGCAAATTTATTTAGAAAAACCGCTATCGAAGAAATGTTACATATTGAAAAGCTTGCCGAAAGAATTCTATTCTTAAAAGGAGAAGTTGAAATGGTTGCGAGTCACGAAGTACAAAAAATTCATGACGTAAAAGAGATGCTTGAATTAGCTTCCGAAATGGAAACAAGTAGTGCAACCGATTATAACAAGTGGGCAAACGAATGTGCAATGAACTCTGATTCAGTTTCCAAAAAATTATTTGAACTATTGGTTGAGGATGAAGAAAGACATTTTGCCCAGTACGATGTTGAAATGGAAAACTTAAAGAAGTTTGGTGATAATTATTTGGCATTACAATCTATTGAAAGAAGTAAAAATCTTAGCACCGGAAGACCTTCGGCAAATTAAAAAAATTAACAAAAATAAAAGAGGAAAAAATGGAAAACAACGAATTAGTATCTATGCCGCGTATCGGCGAAAAAGCACCTGAATTTAAAGCTGTAACAACACAAGGTGAAATTAATTTCCCAAGTCAATTTGAAGGTAGTTGGGTTATTTTATTTAGCCATCCGGCTGATTTTACACCGGTTTGTACAAGTGAATTTATGACATTTGCAACTTTGGAAGATAAATTTGCCGAATTAAATTGTAAATTAGTCGGACTTTCTGTTGACGGATTATACAGCCATATAGCATGGTTACGTACAATTAAAGAAAAAATTGAATATAAAGGAATGAAAGATGTTGAAGTTAAATTCCCTTTAATTGAAGACATTACTATGGAAGTTGCAAAAAAATATGGTATGATACAACCCGGTGAAAGTAGCACTAAAGCAGTAAGAGCAGTATTTGTAATTGATCCAAAAGGAATTATTAGAACAATCATCTACTATCCTTTAAGTTTAGGAAGAAATTTTGACGAATTATTACGCGTATTACAAGCATTACAAACGGCTGATGCATTTAGCATTGCTACTCCTGCTGATTGGCGTCCGGGTGATGCAGTTATAGTACCCCCTGCCGGCTCTTGCGGTACAGCAAAAGATAGAATGGAAGGAAAAGAAGATATGAAGTGTTATGATTGGTTCTTCTGTACAAAAGAAATTTCTAAAGAAAAAGTCTTAGAAACAATTACTAAAAAATAGTTTTGCTCTAAAAGCCCCCTAGTTCGGGGGTTTTTTTTATTTTAAATATCCTTAATTTTCCGGTAATATTTTAAAAGCTATTATGGTACAGGTTAATTATAAATTTATATATTTTGTATAAATTGGTTAGTAAGATTTATTGAATATTGATTAATTTAGGTAATTACTTTGCCTTTATTCATTAGGTAAATTATTAGAAAATTTTGTTTTCAGAATTTTGGATAATCAATATTAATTTAATTAACTTAACTATACTGTAGTTTCTTAAATAGTGACCCTGAAAACCTTTCAAAAAAGTATACTTATTTTTGTAGATACACAATAAAAAAGTTCTTTTGTAATAACAAAATAGAAATGTCACAGTTTCAGCAATTTAGAAATGTCATTAATGAATAATGTTCATTAATTATTTTTTGTTTTAGGGGTAACGAAGGAGGACGTAGTCCGACTGAAGTTACCCCTA
>JAEXOD010000186.1 GCA_023447335.1 Bacteroidota bacterium | reverse complement strand
AGCTTTATTTGTACAATCGCCTATAAGCGGCAAAATTGTTGAAATATTTGTTGAAGAAGGAACCAGCGTAAAAGCAGAAACTCCTTTGTTCAAAGTGGCACAAATTGATAGACTAAGAGCAAAATTTTATGCTAATGAAGAAGAAGTTCGAAATCTTAAAGTCGGCATGTCTGCCGAAATAGAATATCTGGGAAAAACATATGTAGGTAGAATAAGTGAAATTGCGATAGCAATGGATACATATAGAAAAGGATTTTCTGTTGAAGCACTATTTGAAAATAGTAAACAAGAATTGACAAGCGGATTAACTGTGGATATTAGAATCAAAACTTATTCTAAGCCTAATACTATTATTGTTCCGCGTAATATAATTCAAAAAGAAAACGGTAAACAATTTGTTTATGTAATAAACGGTGAACAAGCAGATAAAAAATATATAACCACAGGTGAAGAAGAAGGAATTAATACAGAAGTATTAAGCGGACTTCAAAAAGGGGATAATTTAGTAATTGAAGGCGGTTCGAAATTAGAATCGGGCAAAAAAATAAAAATAATTAAATAGGAAATTTTTTATATGTCTTTAGCAAGAATATCGATAAATCGTCCTATTATGACAACAATGGGACTTTTAGTGTTTCTTTTGTTTGGAGCAATTGCATATTTTACATTAAATTTGAATTTGCAACCGGATGTGGAAATTCCGTTTGTAACGATTCAAACAATTTATCCCGGTGCAGGTCCAAAAGAAATTGAAACTTTAATAAGTAAAAAAATTGAAGATGCTGTTTCTACGGTTAGTAAGATTGAGAAGGTTGAATCTTATTCATTAGACGGTGCTTCAATTGTAATTATAGAATTCAAAATGGGCAAGGACCCTGATATTGCCAATCAAGAAGTGAAAGATAAGGTTGATGAAGTTATTAACGAGCTACCTACAGATGCAGAAAGTCCAATTGTTCAAAAAGTGGATTTAAAAGCTTTTCCAATCATTGACGTTATCCTTACGGGAAATATGGATCCTCGTGAATTATTTGATATTGCGGATAAAACCTTAAAAGATAGATTTTCACAAGTTGAAGGGGTAGCAAAAGTTAATATTTCCGGCGGACAGGAAAGAGAAATAAGACTAGTGGTTGATAATAAAGTTGCATTTGAAAATTCGATTTCAATGCCTCAATTAATTCAGATATTAGCTGCTCAAAACATGAATATTCCAGGTGGATATTTCAATATATCGAATCAAGAATTTACAGTACGAGTACTTGGTGAATTTCAAGACCTTGAAACTATTAACGAACTTCAAGTTCCGACTTTTTATGGACCAAAAAAAATAAAACAATTTGCGGAAGTTAAGGATTCGGGAAAAGATATTAGAAGACGTGCAGTGTATTATAATGTAAAAGGTAATTTCAAGAACGAGAACGTAATTAAACTTGGTATCGTAAAAAGTGCTGACGGTAACATTGTTAAAGTTGCAGACGGAATAAAGGAGGCGATTCCGGAAATAAAGGCAACTTTGCCTAAAGGTACTAACATAGAAATTATAAACGATGAATCTGACTTTGTTAGAGCGAGCGTTGATGATACAATGAGTAATGTGCTTTTAGGAGTTGTTTTTACAAGTATAGTTCTGTTAATATTTTTAGGGAATATACGTTCAACTATTATTGTTGCTCTTTCAATGCCGGTTTCTATTATTTCGACATTTATGTTATTACAAATGTTTGATTTATCCTTAAATATGATGACACTAATGGGGTTGTCTGTATCTGTGGGGGTACTTGTTGCTAATTCGGTTGTTGTGTTAGAAAATATTTTCAGACACAAAGATATGGGGCTTAGCACAAAAGAAGCTTCCGATATAGGTACTACAGAAGTTACGGTAGCAGTTCTTGCAAGTACTTTAACAAACTTAGTCGTGTTTTTACCTTTAGCAAATATGTCGTCTATTGTAGGGCAGTTTTTGCGTGAATTAGCTTTGGCTGCTACATTTGCTACAATATTTTCATTAATAATATCCTTTACTTTAACACCGATGCTTTCTGCTTTAATCATTCCGGATACGTTAAAACAAGGAAAACTTTCTGCAATGCTAGACAAGATTTTTAAATCTTGGGATGAAGCGTATAGAAAAACTTTAAGGATAACCCTGCAAAACAAAAAAAGAAGTGTAGGTGTTATTGTACTAGCGTTCTTAATGTTTATTGGTTCGGCAATGTTTTTTGGTAGTAATTTAGGAGTTGAATTTATACCGACACTTGATGACGGAAAAATAAAGATAGAAGTTGAATTGCCTGAAGGATATAATTTAGAAAAGACTGCTTTAGTTTTAACAGGCATTGAAAATATAGTAAAAGAAACTCCTGAAGTTAAACATATGGTTACCGAGTTAGGAAAGATTGGTGACTTAAATACGGGTACAAATATGGCTCGTATGGATGTTCAATTAGTAGATGCTAAAAATAGAAACGTTCATATTAGCAAGATAATTTCGAAATTTGTTAAAGACCTTGCATTTATTCCTGATGCAAAAATTATTGTTGATTATGCTAATACCGGTGGTGATGGTGGTGCCCCGATACAGTTCTATTTGATGGGACAAGATGTAAATAAATTAGAAGAAATCAAAAACGAATTATTAAAAGATATTAAAAATGTTCCCGGATTGAACAACTTAGATCAAAGTAGTAGAGCCGGAAAACCTGAGATTACTGTATACCCGGATAGGACAAAATTATCTGATGCAGGAATTACAATCCAGGAGTTAGCCGTTTCGGTTAGAGCTGCTATAGAAGGAATAGAATCTTCAAAATATAGATTAAAAGGTGATGAATATGATATTACCATAACTTTTACCGATGAATCTATTAACAGTAAAGATAAAGTAGCTAATATCACAATAGTTTCAAATCAAACCGGAAACGCCTATAGATTATCTGAATTGGCAGAAGTAAAATATACTAACGGATTTACGAAAATTATTCATAGAGATAAATATACTACTATTTCATTTACCGGTTCCCCTGCAGAAGGATTCCCGTTAGGTGACGTTACCGGCGAGTTACAAAAACGTTTTGATAAAATGGATTTACCCGCCGGGTATAGAATTGCCTGGGGTGGAAACGTTAAAATGATGAATGAAATGGTTGCCGATATGTTATTTGCATTCGCACTTGCTATTATCTTAACTTACATGCTATTAGCCGCAATGTTGGAAAGTTTTGTCCAACCTATTTATATCTTAGTTACAGTTCCGTTAGCTATGATTGGGGTTTTTATTATAATGTACATGACAAACACTTCTTTCGGAATAACTGCATTGATGGGAGTTATTATGCTAATTGGTATTGTGGTGAACAATGCAATTTTGATGCTTGATTACACAAACCAATTATTAAGAGAAAAGGGAATGCATGCACGAGAAGCGTTGATTGAAGCATGCCCTACAAAACTTAAACCAATTTTAATGAGTACTCTTGCTATTATTCTCGGTATGTTGCCTATGGCTATGGGAATAGGGGATGCCGGTGCTGAAATGCGTACACCTTTAGGTGTTGTTAGTATAGGTGGTTTAGTTGCATCTACTGTTTTAACTCTTTATGTACTGCCTGCTTTCTACTTCGTATTTCATAGGGATAAATAATTATTAAGTAATATATTTTTAATTGGGACAATCTTAATAAGTTGTCCCTTTTTTTTGTTTTATTACAATATCATTTAATTTGGAATTTAGTGTGAAAAACCAAACTAAAATAGTTTTAGTATCTATTATTCTTTTGTCTTCTTTTATTGCTTCAGGTTTTGGAATATTTACTGAAAGCGGAAACGGAAAATATTATTACAAATCAATTAGAGGGGAACTTGTAAAAATCTATGGTAAAGGAATATATAAAGATATGTCCTCGGAAGTAGCTCCTCAGGGAATTGCTCAAGATTATGTTACATTTTTTGTTGCTACCCCATTATTGCTTATTAGTTATTTAAAGCACAAAAAGTATTTTTGGGGTAAACTTTTTTTTACCGGAGTAATAGGATACTTTTTAGTAACATATTTATTCTATATTGCAATGGGAATGTATAATTATCTCTTTTTGTTATATGCATTAATTTTAGGGTCTTCCTTCTTTCTGTTTTTTAACGAATTATTCTATTTTGTAGGGACGAAACAAATTAAAGATGAAAAATGGGTTATTAAAAGTAAATATCCGGGATATTTTTTAATTTTTAATGCTATAACAATCGGTCTTTTATGGTTAAGCATTATAGTTCCGCCACTTTTATCCGGGGAAATATATCCTAAAGAGTTGCATCATTATACAACTTTAATTGTTCAAGCGTTTGATTTAGCTATTTTACTCCCCTTAGCATTTTTATCGGGGTATGCTTTTATAAAAGAACAATTTTTGGGCTATATTAGCCTTCCCATTTATCTAGTTTTTTTATCAATTTTAATGACAGCTTTAACCGCAAAAATATTTGCTATGGGAATTTCGGGTTATAATATATTTCCCGTAGTATTTATTATTCCCGTAATAAATTTATTAATAATCTATACTACTTATAGTATTTTTAGGATAATAAGAAGGAATAAAATTGAACTTCTTGATTAATTAGACGACTAAATGATAAATAAAAAGAGAAATTAGTTATGTCGGAAAGAACAAAAGTTTGTCCAGTTGAATTATCAGGTTCGCTTGATAATAAACTAAGGAAAGTATTTCAAGATCCCCAGAAAATATTAAAACCTTATGTAATGCCGGGTATGAAGATTGCGGATATAGGATGTGGTCCCGGCTTTTTTTCTTTAGAAATCGCAAAATTAGTAGGTGTTAAAGGGAAGGTATTTGCTGTTGATTTACAAGAAGGTATGCTCAATATAATAAGAGCTAAAATCAAAGATACCGAATTGCAGAATCTGGTTATTCCGATAAAATCTTCAGGAACGGAAATAACGATTCCTGAAAAAGTAGATTTTATGCTCGCATTTTTCATGGTTCATGAGGTTCCTGATAAACTTGGTTTCTTTAAGCAATTAAAAAATTATTTAAATATGGAAGGAAAGATTTTAATAGTTGAACCGAAATATTTTCACGTTAGTACAAAAGAATTTGAAACTACTATCAGTTATGCAAAACAAGCCGGTTTTAGAACGATGCCGGGTATAAAAATGTTTTTAACTCAATCTATAATCTTAAGCTTATAATAAAATTGAAGGATTGTTGTTACTGAGTAATTTTTTGTTCTGCTTCTTCTATATCTTTTAAAAGTGTAGCTTTTTTATGTTCTAGATTAGAAATACCTTTTAATTGTATATCAAATAATTGTTTAATATTTTTATCTAAATCATTTTTCTTTTCTGTAACAGAATTTAATTCAGCAATAGAATCTGTTAAATCTTTTTTAATTTGTAATTCTTTTTGTCTTAATTGTTCAATTTCTTTTTCGTGAGCTACTTTAACACTCGTTAAGTTTGTTATTACTGCCAACAAGGCGTCTTTTTCAATAATCATAGCCTTGTTTTGACCTTCTGAGATCGATAATATTTCGTTTTTTTCGTGAATTGATTTTTCTTTATTATTTAAATCAATTTCTTTTTCAAGAATTTGCTGTTTTATTTGGTTTAATTTAAGTTTAGCATCGTTAATATCGTTATTGTATAATTCCAATGTTTTGGTTAGTGAATTTTCAATACTTAAAGTTGTTTGTTCTATTTTATATTTCCTGGATTCTACTTCTTCGTATTTTGAAGAAATTTCGGAAAGTTTATTATTTGCATTATCAAGGTCATTCTCTTTTACTGATAACTGTTGAGAAGATACTAAAATCTTATTCTCAAGCTCATTTAATAAATTACTTTTTTCTGCAACTTCGTTATTAAGCTTTAATAATTCTGCTGAAAGCAACGCTTTATTAGTTTCTGCTTTTATAATCTCGTCGTTAAATTGAGTTATATATTTTTTCTTTTCAAATATCTCGTCGGCAACGGAATCACGTTTTCTTAGATATTCCTCGTATAACGCATCTTTTTCCGCAAGTTGTTTTATTAATCCGCTTAATGATTCCTCAATGCTTTGTTTAATCTCTTCGCTTACAAATATTTTATCTTCCAAATCTTTTAAATATTTCTTTTTTAGTTCTTCATCTTGGGAAAGTATGTTTATCGATTCATTCAAAAGGGTTTCGGAATCTTGTTTTCTAATAATCGATTTCTCTAATTCTTTTAGTTCAATAGTAGCAGAATTGATTTTTATTCTTAAATCATCATTAGCTTTTAATAATTCACCATATTCGTTTTTAATTAATGAGTATTTATTGTCAATATCTTTGTTTTCTTCTCTTAGATAATGAATATTTTCTTGTAAACCTGCAATTTCGTTTACTAAATAATCTTTCTCTTTAATGTAGTTTTCGATAGATTCGGCTAAAGAGTTTAGTTCGATTTGTTTTTCTTTAATAGCTTTAGTTATCTCACTTTCACCGGATTCAAAATCTAAATATTCTTGATTTTTAGATTCAATATTAATGTTAATTTGTTCAAGATATTTTTGTAATTCGTGAATTTGGTTATTAACGTCATCTTTTGCTATTTCTAAAACACTTAATTCTGATTCTAATCTACTTATTGATGAAACTTTATGGGTTATTTCTTCGTCTAAATCTTTCAGTTTATTGCTTTGTTCAAATTCTTTTTGATTAAGATCGGAAATTTCTTTACGTGCAACAATTAATTTAAATTCCAAATCTTCTAAGCTGGTATTAAAGGAAAGTGCTTTTTCAAGCTTTTGTTTCAATTCGTTATTTTCGTTAACTAATTGTTCTATTTCTTTTTTTGAAGTTAAAAGACCCATAATTATTCCCTTTAGTACTTGATAAGCAAAAAATGTTTAGAGTTATTTAAGAAATTAATATAATATATTTTAAGAAATAAATCAAAAAAAATACTAAATTAAATTATGAATTTAGAATATAAGAAGAATATCAAAGAAACCGTAAAACTTGCCTTGCCTATATCAATAGGTCAATTGGGGCATATTTTAATGGCTGTTACCGATACTATAATGGTTGGACATTTAGGAGCTGTTCCTTTAGCAGCCGCTTCGGTAGCTAACGCCGTTTTTAGTACTTTTATGATATTTGGACTTGGACTAAGTATTGCAATTACACCTATTACGGCGGTTTATGTTGGAGCAAAAGAAAATGATAAGTTAAAGAGCTTGTTGTATACTTCTTTAATTATTAACATTTTAGCAGGGTTTATTATACTCTTGGCAATTTTATTTGGTAGCAATTATCTTAATTACTTAAATCAACCTAAAGATGTTACAACATTAATGGTATCGTACTTTCAAGTAATTGGTATTTCAATATTACCGATCATGTTGTTTCAATCATATAAACAATTTTTAGAAGGTTTGTCTGATGTAAAATCTGCAATGTACATAAATTTAGGTGCAAATATTGCCAATATTTTGTTAAACTGGGTGTTAATTTATGGTAAGTTTGGTTTTCCGGCATTAGGTTTATTGGGTGCAGGTATTGCAACTTTATTAACAAGAACAGTAATGGCATTATCTTTTTGGGGATATTTTCATATAAATAAGAAGTATAAAGAATTGTTTATAAATTCGGCTTTCAATTTATTTGAAAAAACAATTACAAAAAAAATCTTAGGAATTGGATTACCGATGGCAGGGCAGTTGGTAACAGAGGTGGCTGCGTTTTCTTTTATCGGTATTATGGTAGGATGGATAGGTACAAACGAACTTGCAGCACATCAAATAGCATTAAATATGGCTTCTTCCACTTTTATGATTATGATTGGAATAAGCAGTGCCGGAACTGTAAGAGTAGGAAATGCACTTGGAGAAAAAGATTTTCGAAAGGTGAAAATTGCAGGGTATACGGCAATTGCAATTTGTATTGCGGTAATGTTTGTTTTTGGATTAGTATTTGTGATTTTTAATAATTTACTCCCGTATATTTATATACAAGATCAAAATGTAATAACCGTAACTGCAAAATTGCTTTTAATAGCAGCTGCTTTTCAGATATTTGACGGTTGGCAGGCATCATCTGCCGGTGTTTTACGCGGATTGGGAGATGTAACTGTTCCGGCATTTATTATATTTGTTGCCTATTGGATAATAGGTATACCTTTGGGTTATTTTTTAGCCTTTAAGCTAAAATGGAGCGTTTACGGAATTTGGACAAGCGTAGTGATTTCATTAATGTTTGTTGCAGGGTTTTTATTTTTTAGATTTATTAAACTTGAAAAAAATTTAGAAAATAGGAAGTTATAATAAAAAGCCGGCAATAATATGCCGGCTAATAAATTTAAATGTTGTTATAATATTTGTTTACTTTAAAGTCGCTTTACTCTTATCAGGATATTGAGGTACTTCGGGAATTTTATTCCCTGATTCTTTAATCTGTTGTAAAATTACTTCAATTGCTTTATCTAACTGTTCATCAATTCCTTTTATAGCATTGCCCGGCATATTCATAACAACAATATCAGGGTCAACACCATGCCCTTCAATTATCCATTTCCCTTCGGCTGTAAATTCGCCAAATTGAGGCGGAGTGCATGTTGCTCCGTCAACTAATGTTTGGTGTGGTTCAATTCCAACAGCACCACCCCAAGTTCGCATTCCTATAACAGTCCCTAGTTTATGATGTTTCCAAGCTTCACTAAATAATTCTCCGTCACTTCCGGTATCCATATTTATTAAAAGTACTAATTTACCGTTAAAGGCTCTTTCCATGGCATTTAATACCCCACCTTCTCTCGGTTTAACAAATCCGTACGGTTTTCTTTCAAGCCTATCAATAATTTGTTTGCTGGTAAATCCTCCGGTATTATATCTTGCATCAACAATAAAACCTTCTTTATAATATTGAGGATAGTAAAGACGTGCAAACTCAATTAATCCGTTTTCCATCATTCCCGGAATATGTACGTAACCAACTTTTCCGTTTGTCTTTTCCGTAACGTAGGAACTGTTGTCTCTTATCCATTCCTTATATCTTAAATTTACTTCATTTGATATTGGTTTTACAAGGCATGTTTTAGCACCTTCAAACGAAGCTTTTGTGTTATATGTAAGTTCAACAATTTTATTTGCTTTATTAATAAAATACTTATAAAAGTTATCGTTTTTTGCAATTTCAACACCGTCAACAGCTAGTATAAAATCACCCTCTTTTATCCCCAATCCGGGTTCGCTTAAAGGGGAATAAGCTGTTTCATCGTCAATATCAGTTTGAATTATATGTTTAACTTTCGGATATCCGTTCTCTAAAACTATATCTGCGCCTAATAAACCGCAACTTATGCGAGTAGATGTATTTAAATCTCCGCCGTATATATAAGTATGTCCGGCATTAAGTTCAGAAATCATTTCTCCTATCAAATAATTCAAGTCTTCTCGTGTACCGCAATAAGGGACAAATTTGCGATATTTCTCTCCTACTTTTTCCCAATTTACACCGTGCATTCCCGGGTCATAAAACCAATCTCTTTCAATACGCCAAGCTTCATTAAATATTTGATTAAACTCTTCAAGTCTATTTATTTGAATTGTAACCGAAGATAAATTTATTTTACCGTCACCTATTTTGGGTTTATTAATACTTGTTAACCCAAAAGTGGAACCGGCTTTATAAGCTAAAGTATTACCGTCCAAAGATATATGATATTGGCTTATCCCTGAAACAATTTGAGTAGAATTTTGCTCGCCGATCGAGAATTTGTATAAATCCAAATTCTTTGCGTCATTTTTATCATCCACAAATTGATATTTTAAAAACTCAGGTTCATTTTTTTTCAAATATACAAATCCGTCTTTAGTAGCTTCTAATCTAAATAAATTTCCGGATTCTACATCTACTGGAATAGTGCTTTTCTCGAAGTTCTCTGTAGTTATAATTAAGTTATCCTTCCTGCATTCCTTGTTGTCTTTATAATTAAGTGAAAACGGGGAAAGATCTCCTTCCTTAAGAATTACTAAATAGGGTTTTCCCATGTTCATAAATATGTGATTTTGATCCACAAAATCCATAATAGGATTAAAAGTTCTGTTGGAAAGGAAATATAAATATTTGCCGTCTTTGCTAAAAGAGGGGCTCCAATCTTGAGTTAAAGAAGAGGTTACTCTAAATTCTTTTTGTTTTTCGAGTGAGTATATAAATATTGATTGATACATGGAATTGTCTAACTTTGCATAACAAATCCACTTGCTATCAGGTGAAAACGAATAGTCTCTAATTCCCCAGTTATACCAACTATCGTCATAATCTGATTGGCTTACTAACGTGATTTTTCCGGTATTTACATCTACAAGATTTAATTTCATAAATTTGTCGTGGAATAACAAATACTTACCGTCAGGAGAAAATACTAGTTGTTCTCTATAACCTTTTCCACCTTTAGTTATTTGTTTCCATTCTCCTTTACCGTTAATATCGGTAATATAAATTTCTTCTTCGCCGGTTTTATCCGATAAAAATGCAACGGTTTTACCGTCTGGTGATACGGCTGGATTTTTTTCTCTTGTTGAAGATGATCTTGTTAAATTGTAACTTGCTTCATCATCTTTTGCGTAGTTTATTATTTCTCCTCTAATATCAATAATTAATCTAGAACCGTCAACAGAAGGAGTAAAATTACCTGTAAAACTTTCGGGTTTTATGATGGTTGTGGATGTGAATATTTTATCAGTCGGCATTTCTAATTTAACTTTAGTAATTTTTTCTGTTGCTAAATCTAATAAATATAATTCTTCTCCGTAGCTATAAATAATTTGATCATTACCTAACGAGGGGGTCTTTACGTCATAATCTTTATAAAAAGTAACACGTTTTGTTTCTCTCGTGGAAATGTTGTACTTGTAGATATTTAATGTTCCGTCTTCTCTATCGCTGCTAAAGTAGATAAAATTTTTATACCACATAGGGTAATTATCGGTGCCTATAAAATCAGTAATCGGCTTGTAATCAGCTTTTTCTAAATTACCTAACCAAATATCTTGGGCATCTCCTCCGATATGTCTTTTCCATGTTGCTGTTTCTCTGCTATTGTTGTTATATGCTATTGAGTTTCCATCAGGAGACAAAGATGCCAATCCGCCTCTATCAATAGGCAATTTCTCAGGCATCCCCCCATCAATCGAAATCTTAAACAACTTTTGGACTCTAAACGGGTATTCTCGTGTTGATCTAAAAAGAATGTTTTTACCGTCCGGATACCAATCTACAACAATACTTGATGAAGGGTGATAAGTTAATCTTTGCGGAATGCCTCCTTCAGTTTCCATAACATAAACATCTGAACCCCCGTCATAACTCGCCGTAAAGGCAATTTTTTTACCGTCAGGGCTAAATTTAGGGTAATTTTCGTTACCCAAACCATTTGTTATTCTTTTTGCTAAACCTCCGTTTATTGAGACCAGCCAAAGGTCATTCTCAAAATTAAAAACGATGTTCTCTTTGCTAACATCCGCATTTTTCATTAAATACGGTTGAGCAAAAAATGAACCGCTAAAAACAATAATTGATAATACAACTATTAAAATATTTTTCATGTTTTCTCCCAATAAGTTTGAAAAATTATAAAAGCTATAATACTTTATTTTAACTTGGTTTTCAATTAAAAAATTTGTACTTTTTAATATTAAACCAATAATTAGGTGCTGTTTTGAAAATTCCTGCTAAAAGTGAACTAATTGGGCGTTCAACCGAAAATGAGATAAATAAACAATACTTTTCTATAAGTGAAAATAAAATATTGCAAAATTTATTAGGTACTGTAAATTTACCTATCTGCATATTAAATACTAACAGACAAATTGTATATGCAAATGATAAAGCATCTGAATTTTACGGCAAAGAAATTACTGAACTTCTTGGAAAAAGACATGGTGAGTGTCTTAATTGTGTAAATTCAAAAAATGGATGCGGAGTTTCTGATATTTGTGAGTTTTGCGGGGCTTTTAATGCTATTATTAACACAATTTTAGACGGTAAACCAAACGAACAAGAATGCAGGATATTATCTAAGGATAAAGAAAAAATAGTAGCCTATGATTTAAATGTAAAATCTTCTCCTCTTATAATTGAAGGCGAAAATTATTTATTAGTTATTCTTGAAGATATCAGTGCGGAAAAAAGAAAAAAAACACTTGAACGGATATTTTTTCATGATGTGCTTAATACAATTAGTAGTATGAGCGGTTTAGTTAATTATGTAGCCGATAAAACTTTTGACGAAGAAACTGACGAAATAATGAAAGATCTAGTTGTTTTAACAAATAGATTAGCAGACGAAGTGTTGGAGCAGAGAGATATAATAGCAGCTGAAAACGGTGAATTAAAAATTAGATGTACATCAATCAATTCTATATTATTAATGAATAACTTGGTTAAACAATCAAATTTTTTAATGCCCAATAAACAATTAAATTTTAGAGTAACCGAAAATAGTCTAGATGTAAATTTTGTTTCGGATATTACAATTTTGCGAAGAATATTATTTAATATGCTTAAAAATGCGGCTGAAGCCGTTGATTTTAACGGGGAAATAACAATTGGATGCAATTATAATGATAATAATAATATAATCTTTTTTGTAAATAATAGGAGTTATATAGAACCCGAAACTCAGGCTCTAATTTTTCAAAGAAATTTTTCGACAAAATCTGTCTCACGAGGTTTAGGAACCTTTAGTATGAAGCTATTAGCGGAAAACTATTTGGATAGCAAAGTGTTTTTTCAATCCGATAAAGAAAAGGGAACAACATTTTATTTACAGTTAATAAATAATAAGATTAAATGTGAGGAATTTTATGAATAATCTTTATACTAAACATGCCCCTGCTAATAGATTAGAAAAAGAATTAATCAATGAACAGAATAAATATGTTGAAAATAATCCTACAATTATTGCAATACTAAATGCTTTGGCAATTGTTGCGGTAATTTTGAATGAACAACGTCAAATTATATATGCTAATAAAATATTAATTGAAATGTTAGGGTTAAGTAATCCGGAAGATATTTTATCCTTAAGACCGGGTGAAGCGTTAAATTGTGTGAATAGTAAGATTGAAGCAGGCGGTTGCGGGACATCAGAAAACTGTAGATATTGCGGAGCCGTAAACTCTATTCTTGAAAGTCAAATTACGAGGGAAAAAGTTACCAAAGAATGCAGAATAACTGCTTTAAACGAAGGCGAAAAAGTGTTCTATGATTTTTCGGTAACATCTACACCTATAAATATTGAGGGGCATAATTACACAGTTTTATCGGTTACGGATATCGGAGAACAAAAAAGAAAAAGAGCTTTAGAGAGGATTTTCTTTCATGATGTTATTAACACTGCAGGCGGTCTTAACGGTTTTATAGACTACATGAAAGATATCGATGACCAAGAAGAACTGAGACAGACTTTGGACGATATTAGTCAACTTAGCACAAGATTGTTGGATGAAATTATAGCCCAAAGGGATTTAGCTTCTGCCGAAAATAACGAACTAGCCGTAATTGAAGGGGAAATAAATTCTGTTATGTTTGTTAAGAATATAGCTTTGCAAATGTTGCATCATCAAGTTAGCGAGGGTAAAAATATTATAGTAGAAAATAATATACCCGATATTATTTTTAGAAGTGATAAGCGACTTTTAGAAAGAGTTTTGACTAATATGTTAAAAAACGGTATTGAAGCAACAAAGAAAGGAGGGGATGTTAAATTAGGTGTTTATACAAAAGGAAATAAAATAGTTTTTTATGTAAACAATTTAACAATTATACCAAGAGAAGTCGAATTACAAATATTTCAACGTTCATTTTCTACAAAAGGCGGAAACCGCGGACTTGGCACTTATAGCATGAAACTTATCGGTGAAAAATATTTAAACGGAAAAGTAGATTTTACTACCAACATTAAAGACGGAACGACATTTTTTATTGAATTACCGCTATAAAAGTGGAACAGTGGGAAAGTGGAACGGTGGAACGG
>JAEXOD010000178.1 GCA_023447335.1 Bacteroidota bacterium | reverse complement strand
GGGGATCCATTACTACATTTTCTAGTATTGTTGAGAATTTTTTTGTCGTAACAAAAATTTGGGGTTCGCTTTCTTCTGATAACCTAATTACTTTTGCATAACATCCGCCCTCAAAATTAAATATTCCGTCTTTACTCCAACCATGTTCGTCATCACCGATAAGCTTTCTTTTAGGATCTGCTGATAATGTAGTTTTCCCGGTTCCGCTTAATCCGAAAAATAATGCTGTATCGCCTTTCATCCCGACATTAGCCGAGCAATGCATCGGTAAAACATCTTTGAATGTTAGCAGAAAGTTTAATACCGTAAAAATTGATTTTTTTATTTCACCACCGTATAGTGTATTTGCAATTATTGCAGTTTTTTTGGAAAAATTCAAAACAATAGCGGTTTCACTTTTCGAACCGTCAATATTCGGTTCAACTTTAAATCCCGGAACACAAATTACAGTAAACTCAGGCTTAAAATTCTTTAATTTATCTTTGTCCGAAGTTGTAATGAACATATTACGGGCAAATAGACTATGCCATGCAATTTCAGTTATAATTCTAATTGGCATTTGATAATTTGGATCAGCACCTACATAACAATCTTGAATAAATAAATCTTCTCCTTGCAATCTTGCCAATAATCGTTCATACATTATATTATACTTTTCTTCCGCAATAGGGCGATTATTATTACCCCACCAAATTTCATTTTTAGTACTTGATTCCTCAACAACAAATTTATCTGATGCTGCGCGTGCTGTATGCTTTCCGGTTTCGACTAATATTGCTCCATGTTTAGAGATTGCTCCTTCACCTCTAAAAATGATTTCCTCGTATAGTGCTTCTTCCGTTAGATTCCAATACTCGCGATATGTATAGTTAATTCCTTGATCTTTTAGTTCGAAATTGCTTGCTAGTTCAGTAGCAATTTTTAATGCCGGAGTTTTTAACTCGAAATAATTTTTCATTAAGCTCTCGCTGAATTAATTAGTGATATTTATTTATAGATTATTAATACCTAAAAGATTGTAACAATTTCTTGAATATTTCAAAAACACATATTATATCAATAAAGTTTAAAATAAAATATTAAATCAATTGCCTGCTAAGTTTTTGGGTAAAGAAGGTATTAACTGCGCCGTTAGGTAAAATGTTACCATAAAATATCTTCATTAAATCAACAGTACAAATAAAGAAAAAATTCTTTAATAAATAAATGTAAAATTTGAAGGATTGATTTTTATTTTGAAAATATACAATCCCTTGCAAAATTATTGTAAGGGATTGTATAAATGAATTGTTAAATCTTTGGTAATCTTTTAGGACCTGCTTGAATTACATCTTCAGTAACATTAGCTTCAAATAATTTAAAGTTTTCAATAAATCTTGCAGCTAGAGCGTCATATTTTTTCCAATAATCGTTTTTATCACCCCAAGAATTTGATGGTTCCAAGACATCATTCGGTACTTCAGGGCATGTTAGCGGTACCGTATATCCAAATAATTTATCAACTCTAAATTCAACATTATCGAGTTTTCCTTCTAATGCTGCATTTAATAAATTTCTTGTATGACGAATACTTATTCGCTTCCCGACACCGAATCTTCCGCCTACCCAGCCTGTATTAACTAACCAAACATTTACATTATGCTTCAACATTCTTTCTTTAAGCATTTGTGCATATTCATAAGGATGACGTACCATAAAAGGAGCGCCAAAACATGCACTAAATGTAATTTGAGGCTCAATTCCTAGCCCTATTTCAGTACCAGCTATTTTCGAAGTATAACCGCTAATAAAATGGTATTGTGCTTGTTCGGGGGTAAGTTTTGCAATAGGAGGCATTACACCCGAAGCATCGCATGTTAAAAAAATAACATTTTTAGGGTGAGTTTTTGAATAACCGCTTGAAACAACATTCGGGATAAAATGTAATGGATACGATGCACGAGTGTTTTCGGTAATAATCTCATCGTCTAAATCAATCCTACGTGTAATGGGATCAAAAACAACGTTTTCCAAAATGGTCCCAAACCTTCTTGTGGTTTCGTAAATCTGGGGCTCATGTTCTGAGGAAAGACGAATTACTTTTGCGTAACATGCGGCTTCAAAATTAAACACGCCTTCCGAGCTCCAACCATGTTCATCATCTCCGATTAATTGCCTATTTGGATCAGCAGATAATGTGGTTTTACCGGTACCACTCAAACCAAAAAATAGTGCTACATCTCCGCCTTTTCCTACATTTGCAGAACAATGCATTGGTAAAACATCTTGAAATGTGAGGAGAAAATTAAGAACCGTAAATACAGATTTTTTGATTTCACCACCGTATAAAGAATTAGCAATAATTGCCATTCTTTGGGAAAAATTTAGTACAATAGCAGTTTCGGATCTTGTACCGTCTACAATCGGATCGACTTTAAATCCCGGTACTGCAATAATAGTAAAATCAGGCATAAATTTTTTAAGAGTATCTTTATCATCTGTAGTAATAAACATATTACGGGCAAATAAACTATGCCAAGCTTTTTCCGTAATAATTCTAATCGGCATTTTATATTCGGGATCAGCTCCGGCATAACAATCTTGAACAAATAGTTCTTCACCTTGAGCCCACGCTTGTAAACGAGAAAATAATGCATTAAATTTTTCGAGAGCTAACGGTCTGTTATATACTCCCCACCATATTTTATCCTCTGTGCTATTCTCTTTTACAATAAATTTGTCCGCTGCTGCACGAGCCGTGTGTTTACCTGTGTTTACTAATAATGCTCCTTCCTTAGCTAATTTGCCTTCATTTCTAAAAATTATTTCTTCATATAAAGCTTCGTTAGATAGATTCCAAAATACTCTGTCTAAGTAATTTAGACCTTGATTTTTCAATCTAAAATCACTTGCTAATTCCATTGCTTCTTTGGAAGCCGGAGTATTAAATTCTAAATATTTACTCATGCCCAATCCCTCAAAAGTTTACGATCGCCAATGTAAAGTTCATTAGGACTGTTTGGATCTAATGCCCATTTAATTCGTTCAATTCCTTCGGTAATATCTTTTATACCTCCGCAATAACTTATACGTAAAAAGCCGTCTAAACCGAATTCTGCACCCGGAACAGTTAAAACTTGAACTTTTTCAATTAAAAAGTTTGAAAGTTTATTGCTGCTCTTCTCATAAGCGCGAAAATCTGCAAAAGTATAAAAAGTACCATCCGGTACATATACTTTTACATCGTTAAACGATTTTAATTGATCGATTAAAACGTTCCGATTATTTTGAAGAGTAGCTCTAAGATTTTCAATGCAAGATTGAATTCCGTTTAAAGCTCCTACTGCAGCTTTTTGAAGTACTACAGAAGGTCCTGAAGTTTGATGTCCTTGAATATTGGTCATAGCTTCAATAAGCTTTTTGTTAGCTATTGCCCATCCTATCCTAAAGCCTGTCATTGCATATACTTTAGATACGCCATTAATTATTATAAGTTTTGAATTTTCGGATAAATCTTTTGCAAACTTATAAGGATTAACCCATTTTTTACCGTCAAAAACTAACTTGTGGTAAATATCGTCCATAATTAGATATAATCCTTTTTTTTCGCAAAAATCTACTATTTCGCTTATAAAGTTTTCTCCGTACATGGCACCGGTGGGGTTATTAGGACTATTAATTATAACGGCTCTGGTATAGGGACCAACTCTATCGGAAATATCCTTTAAAGTAGGGTAAAAAGAACCGTCTTCAGGTAAAACAGGAACCGGAATTCCGCCGCATAAACGAATCATATCAGGATAGCTTACCCAGTATGGGGCAGGGAATATTACTTCCTCTTGCGGATTAAGAATTGCTTGTAACGCAACCATTAAAGCTTGTTTTGCCCCGCTTGAAGCAATAACATTTTGCGGAGAAACTTTGCGATTATAGTTCTCTTCGGTATAACGAATTATAGCTTTTTTAAGATCAGGTATTCCGTCTGCCGGTGCATATCTTACTTCTCCGCTATTAAGATTAGCAACAGCTGCCATAATTGCGTCTAAAGGTGCTCGTGATTTCGGTTCACCTCCGCCAAGGTGGATAACCGGGTCTCCTTTTTCTCTTAAAATGGCGGCTTTTTCGTTCAACGCCAATGTTGGTGATGGTTTGATTGATTTTGCAATTAAACTAATACTCATGTTTTTGCTCTGCTTAGTTTTTGTTCAGTTATTTATGCAAATAGAATATTAATCATTATTAGTTTTTTTTGGTGACGAAAACAATTTTAAACCGGCTATTTCGGTTTGCATCGAGTAAACACAATTTGTCTCGTCTTCTGTTATATAAATTGTTTTTAAGTTATCACCGGCAAATTCAAGATTACTAGGCTTTTTCCCCGGAGTTTTAATTGTTTTAATAATATCTTTATTAGGCGAAACAACTACAATTTTTCCTCCTCCAAAATGAGCTATATATAGATTTCCCATACTATCAAAAGCTAATCCGTCAGGATCTCCGCCCGGAAGATGTACAATTTCCGTACTATCGGTTATGGTGCCGTCTTCTAATATTTTAAATCGGAGGACTCTGTTTTTTGCTGATTCAGAAACATATAAATACTTTTTGCATGGTCCAATAGCTATTCCGTTCGGAAATCCTAATCCTGAGAATGCAGGCTTAATTTCTTTTGTTTTCATGTCAATAAAATAGATAACACCATCTAAGACATTTTTATCATATGATTTTGGATCTGTAAAATACATATTTCCATCGGGAGTAAAGGTAATATCATTTGGGCGATTAAATTTTTGACCATTATAACCGGTTATAAAAGTATCACAATAACCTTCATTAGAAATTTTTAAAATTGCCCCAATTCCATAATCACATGCGTATAAATTTTTATCTGAATAAATGGCTAATCCATTTGTTTTCCCAAAATCTACCGGCGTTGTCGGTTTTATTAAAAGTGTATCTAATCCGTTTTTATTTAGTTTGCCGATCCAATTACTATAACAATTGCTAAAATAAATCGTTTCGTCATAGTCATAGATAATTCCTTCAGGGAATGAAAGTTTTGTGGCTTCTGTCTTGAATTCAATATTTTCTATAATAATGTTTTGCGCACTAATTGAAAAACAAATAAAAAGAAATAAAAATGTATTTTTCATATTTATTACCTATAAGTGATATGATTAAAATATGAAATTTATATTAATTATTTACTATTTTTTTTATAAAATATAAATTATTTTTGAAATAATTAATCGGAGATTTTATGGAAAATATAATTTTTACAATTGTGTTAATAATTCATGCTATTGCTCATCTACCCGGATTTGTGATGTCTTTTAAATTAGCAGAAATTAAAGAATTGCCATATAGCACAAAGATTTTTTTTAAGAAAGTGGAAATAGGGGAATTTGGTATTAAAATTTATGGAGTAATTTGGTTATTATTATCGTTAGTATTTCTGATTGCGGTTTTTTTTATAATTTTTGATAAACCGGTTTTTAAGGAAACAGTTCTGGCAGCATCTATTTTGTCATTACTAATTTCAACTGCGGGATTACCTGAAACTAAGTTTGGAGTGATTATTAATTTATTGTTAATAGTGTATTTAACAATACTTTAGAACTTAATATTTACTATAATTTTTTATTTTTGAATTTTAATTCAATGAAAATTTATATTTGAGAAACCCAATCAGTATTATTCTGAATATACTTTTGAATTATCAAATTTTCATCATCATCACTAAGTTTACCACTGTTTATGTATTCGATATTTCTTTTTAGATGCTCGATGTTTGTAGTACCTACAATTGCACAATCTACACCTTTTGCATAAGCAGTAAATCTTAATGCTATATTAAACCAATCAATATTATTTTCAAATCCCATTTTTTGCCATCTCTTCCAATACTCTTCGACATATTTACCGTATGGTTGTTCGTTATATAACCAAGGAGCATTCGCAATTGATCTTTTAGCTATAACTCCCATACCTTTTTGTTTTGCTATCGGAAAAATTGAAAATAAATTATTTTGATCACAAATATTAAACGAAGTTTGAATAGAATCGAAAAAATTACAATTGACTGCATATTTTAATTCTTCATTTTCACCGGAGTAAGCCGTTAATTTAATCTTCCCTTGTTCTTTTGCTTTTTGCAGAGCGAGAATAACTTCACCGTTTTTTAATATATCTAATGAACAAGAGTGCAAATGTACAATATCAATATAATCGGTTCTTAGTTTTATTAAAGCTTCTTCAATTCCCTTAATTACCGAATTATAACTCCAATCAGGTTCCGAATCAATTCCGTAACCTACTTTGGTCGATAAGATATATTCATTTCTTCTATGCGAAATAAAACGACCTATTCTATCTTCAGAGGCATAATAACCACGTGCAGTATCAATTAAATTAATTCCGTTATCCAATGCAAAATTTAATAAATTATTTACGATTTTATCATCTATATTTAAATCACCGATTTCTCCGGCTCCAAATCCTAAAACTGAGACCATTAAATCTGTTTTGCCAAATCTATTAAAATACATAAATCACCATAAGAATAGAAAATTAAGATAATTAAAAAAATAAAGCTGTACCCAAAATTGAGTACAGCTAAAATTAGAATATCGGTAAAGAACTATTTTAAAACTGAAGTGACTTTTTCGGCAGCTTCCTGTAATGATTTTGCTACTTCAAAATTTAATCCGCTGTTTGCAAGTAAAATTCCGGCTTCTTCTGCGTTGGTACCTTCTAAACGTACAACTACAGGAACAGTAACTTTTACTTCTTGAACAGCATCAATAACACCTTGAGCAACCCTATCGCAACGTACAATACCACCAAAAATATTAATCAATATAGCTTTAACATTTGGATCGCTCAAAATTATCTTAAATCCGTTAGCAACAGTTTCTTTATTTGCTCCGCCGCCAACATCAAGAAAATTAGCCGGTTCACCGCCTGCCAATTTGATAATATCCATAGTAGCCATAGCAAGACCTGCACCGTTTACCATACAGCCAACGTTACCGTCTAACTTAATATAATTTAAGTTGAATTTTGCAGCTTCAATTTCTAGCGGGTCTTCTTCGTCTAAATCTCTTAAAGCAAGAATTTCAGGATGACGATATAACGCATTATCATCAAAATTCATTTTTGCGTCTAAAGCCATAACATCACCTTCTTTTGTTACTACAAGCGGATTGATTTCAGCAATAGAAGCATCTGATGAAACATATGCATTATAAAGTTTTTGTAAAAAACTTACAGTGTTTTTTAATTGAACTCCGGATAAACCTAAACCGAATGCAAGTTCTCTAGCTTGATGAGCTTGTAATCCAATAGCTGGATCAATAGTTGCTTTAAGAATTAATTCGGGATGCTCTGCGGCAACTTTTTCAATTTCCATTCCGCCCTCTGTAGAAGCCATCATAACATTTTTAGATTGAGCTCTATCAAGAGTAATACCTACATAAAGTTCTTTTTCAATATTAACTCCTTGTTCAATCAACAAGCGTTTAACAATTTTTCCTTCAGGACCAGTTTGATGAGTAATTAAACACATTCCTAAAATTTGTTCAGATAATTGCTTAACTTCATCTAGAGATCTGGCAATTTTAACACCGCCCCCTTTCCCTCTGCCGCCGGCATGAATTTGAGCCTTAACAACCCATAAACTACCGCCGACTACATCTTTAGCAACATTTACAGCTTCTTCAGCAGTAAAAGCAACTTTACCGATTGGCACAGAAACATCAAATTTCTTTAATATTTCTTTAGCCTGATACTCATGTATCTTCATTTTAACCTTATATTATTATTTGAAAATCTTTTTGCTTACCAATTTAGCTTGAAGGAATAATAATAGGTAATCGCGTCCGCCGGCTTTGCTATCCGTTCCGGACATATTAAATCCGCCGAAAGGATGACCGCCGACCAAAGCACCTGTACATTTTCTATTTAAATATAAATTGCCGACAAAAAATTCTTTGTGAGCTCTTGCTAATTTTTCTTCGTTTTTTGAATAGATTGCACCTGTTAGACCATAAATAGTATTATTAGCAATCTTTAAGGAGTCATCAAAATTTTTGGATTTAATAACTGCCAAAACGGGTCCAAAAATTTCTTCCTGCGAAATTACTGCGTCAGGTTTTACATCAACAAATACGGTTGGTTTTATATAAAAGCCGTTTCCTTCCGCTTTTTCACCGCCGTTTAATAATTTTCCTTCTTTTTTACCGGTTTCAATATATTGCATAATTGTTCTTTCTGCAGCTGCTCCTATTACAGGACCCATTCTAAAGTTATCCTTAGCCGGACCAACTTGAATTTGTTCAACACCTATTTTGAGTTTTTCAACAAATTCTTTATAAACTTTTTGATCAACAATTGCACGAGAACATGCGGAGCATTTTTGTCCTTGGAAACCAAATGCAGCAGCTATAACTCCGTTAACAGCATCGTCAACATCAGCTTCGCTATCAACAATTATTGAATCTTTGCCTCCCATTTCTGCAATTACTCGTTTTAACCAAATTTGACCGTCTTGAACTTTTGCAGCTAATTCATTAATGTGGCATCCTACTCCTACTGAACCGGTAAAAGCTATTCCACGGGTCAATTTATGTCCGACTATAACATCGCCAACTTCAGCACCGCTTCCGGGAACAAAATTTAATACACCTTTAGGTAATCCGGCTTCAAGTAATATATCGTAAAATAATCTACCCATCATAGGTGTATCACTACTTGGTTTTAGTACAACTGTATTGCCACATACTATTGCCGCACTTGTCATACCTACTAAAATTGCAAACGGGAAATTCCATGGTGGAATTACAGCATATACTCCCATTGGGATATAGAATACTTCGTTTTGTTCGCCGGGAACCGGAGTAATAGGTTGTTTTGCACTATATCTTAAAATTTCTCTTGCGTAAAATTCTAAAAAGTCAATTGCTTCGGCTGTATCAGCGTCTGCTTCCGTAAAATTTTTACCGGCTTCCGAGATCATCCAAGCGTTAATTTCAAATCTACGATTTTGAATTATCTCTGACGCTTTTAATAATATTTGTGCTCTTTCTTCTGCCGGAGTATATTTCCATGTATCAAAAGTTTTTGCAGCTTCTACCACAGCTTTATCTGCAATCTCTTTTGTTGATTTATGGAAATAAGCAATAACTTGATCTTTGTTTGACGGATTGATACTTGTAATCAAAGACTCAGTTTTTAATGCCTTATTGCCAACTTGTAACGGAAAAGTTTTTCCAAACTGTTTTTCTACAATAGCTAACGCTTCAACTTGTTTTTTGAAATTTGCCGGTTTTGAGAAATCCGTTATCGGATTGTTCTTAAATGGTTTTAATTTCATATGTTATCCTCGTGTTTTATGAAAATAAAAATAAGAATTAAAGTTAATTCTTTTTTAACAAATAATCAATTTTGATTTTGAACAATAATTAAAAAAAATATGTTATAAATATCAAAATAGGAATTATTTAATATGAACGCTAAACAAAAAAACTCTGTCATTTTCTCTATTTTATTAGCAACTTTCTCAATTCTACCTTGGATCTATTATGGATTTAATATATTAACAAAAACATCAGTTGTTGTAGAAAAAAAAGATAAATTATTCGATACAGTTTACAAAGTAACTGAAGATAAATTTATATGGGGATTAGATTTAACTTTATTAATAACTGGTATAAGTTTATTAATAGGAGGAATTTTGTACTACGTTTTTAAAGATAAACAATTAAAACCACAAATTAAGGAGTAACACAATGAATAGATCTATTTTATCAATTTTGATTCTTTTTCTTGCATCAGCAATATTCGCTCAAGATCTAAAAGTAAAAGCAAAAGGAAATCAAACATTTACTTTTGAAGATAAAGGAGGGAGAAATCAGGCGATATTTTACAGTAGAACGATATTGGAAGATATAACAGGCATTTCTAACGACATTAAAGGGAGTATTAGCTTTGATGTAGAAAATGTTTCGAAAACATTAAAAGGGAAGGTCTCCGTAACAGTAAAAAGTATTAAGACCGGAATTTCTCTTAGGGATGAACATCTTACATCTTCTGATTGGTTAAATGCAGAAAAATTTCCTGAAATATCATTTGAAATAAAAAAAGTTAATAATATTGTTGAAAAGAAAGAAAATAAAGTAGTATTAAACGTTTCCGGAGACTTTACACTAAAAGGAGTTACAAAAGGTGTTTCGTCTGATTTTACATTAGTTTATTTAGATGAAAATGAACAGACAAAAATGCGAGCTGCCGGTGATTTAATTAATGTAAGAGGTAAATTTTCAATTAAACTTTCTGACTTCAATATAAAAGGAAAAGCAATTCCAAGTAAAGTATCTGATGAAATTGAAATAGAAGTAAATATTGTAGGAAACAATAAATAAAAATTTTGAGTCCGAAAAGTCAAATTTTCGGACTTTTTTAAACTATATATTTCTTATTAATCGGTTGATTGATGAATACTGACCAAAATAAATTAATTTCACTGTTAGACTTATTAGATGATGATACTGAAGAAGTGATAAATGAAGTTCGAAATGCATTCGAAGCGTATGGTTTGATGCTTGAAAAAGACTTAGGGGATCTAAATATTTCTATAAATAATCCTAAAATTAAGCCGATTGAAGATATAATAAAAAAGAATCGAAGAACTTGGTTAAAACTTCAATGGTCTAAAGTATTAGAAATAGATGACGAATATTTATTACTTGAAAGAGCTTTAGAATTATTAATAAAATACGATTACGGAATAACTTATAATCCAAATTTAGATGAGAGAATAAAAGAATTATCTTTAAAGTATATTAAAGAAAATGTTGACGGAAATGTTTTAGATTTGGCAAACTTTCTTTTTATAGGAGAAGGTTATGAAGGAAGTAAGGATGATTATTATAATCCGTTAAATAGCAATATAGATTACGTATTAACATTTAAAAAAGGACTTCCTATTACTTTAACTATTCTTTTTATGCTGACTGCTAAAAAAATGGGATATCATGTTGAAGGTTGCCGATTTCCCGGACATTTTTTAGCTAAAGCATTTATTAACGATAGTTTTATATTGATTGATTGTTTTAACAGAGGGAAAATTATTTCGGAAAAAGAATTAAAAGTAATGGCAGATGAAAGTTACGAATCGTTTTTAACTATTGTAAAAGAAAAAACAACTATCAAGATGATTTTAGTTAGAATATTATCCAACCTTTATAAAGCTTATGAGCTAAAAGGAGATTTAATAAATAAGCAGTTTTTTGAAGAACTAGCAATTTCGATTTAATTTTTTTATTACTTGAAGATTAAAATTATCTTAGTTATATTTCGGAGTTAATTTTGAGGATAATTTATGAATATCGATAAAGATTTACTTTCAACTCAAGAAGTTCGGTTCTTATGTCAAAAAGCTAAAGAAGCTCAATTAGAATTTAAACATTTTAGTCAGGCACAGGTGGATTCGGTAGTTAATGCTATGGTTATTGCCGGGTTTAACGAAGCCGAGAGACTCGCAAAGCTTGCTGTTGAAGAAACGGGATTTGGAAAAATTGAAGATAAAAAAACGAAAAATACTTTTGCCACAAAGGCAGTATGGGATTCAATTAAAGATTTAAAGACCGTAGGTATAATCGATGTTCAAAAAAATGGAAAAATTATAAAAATTGCAGAGCCGATGGGTGTTGTTGCTGCGTTAGTTCCCTCAACTAATCCAACATCTACTGTAATGTTTAAAGCTATAATATCTTTGAAGAGTAGAAATGCAATTGTTGCAAGTCCACATCCTAAAGCATTACAGTGTACATTAGAGGCAGTTAAAGTGATTAAAGAAGCTGCAATTAAAGCCGGAGCACCCGAAGGATTAATACAATGTATGACAATTCCTACTTTAGAGGGGACGGATGCCTTAATGAAAGACCCAAATGTTGCTGTTATACTTGCTACAGGTAGTAATGCTATGGTTAAGGCTGCTTATAGCAGCGGAAAACCTTCTTACGGAGTAGGAGCAGGGAATGTACCGGCATTTATAGAGAGAACGGCAAATGTTACTAAAGCCGTTTCGGATATAGTGACAGGTAAAACATTTGATAACGGAACATTATGTTCTTCAGAACAAGCAATTATTGCAGATAGACCTATTAAAGATAAGGTAATAGACGAAGCAAAGAAACTTGGTTGTTATTTTTGTAATGAATCCGAAAAGAAAAAACTTGAGCAATATGTTATGAAAGGAGGGAAATTAAATGCAGATATTGTTGGAAAATCTGCTAAGTGGATTGCAGAGTTTGCAGGCTTTTCTGTTCCCGATTCTACTAAAATACTAATTGCAGAGTGTTCGGGAGTACGGAAAGATGAATTGTTATCGGCTGAAAAATTATCTCCGATTTTGGCATTTTATATAGTTGACGGTTGGTTAGACGGTTGTCATAAGTGTATAGAATTACTTAATTTCGGCGGTATAGGTCATACAATGGTTATTCATAGCAATGATAATGATGTAGTTATGAAATTTGCTATGGAAAAACCTGCATTTAGAATTCTTGTTAATACTCCTAGTTCGCTTGGTGCTGTAGGTTATACTACCGGTTTAATGCCGTCTTTAACCTTAGGTTGCGGTACTTGGGGAGGATCGATTGTATCGGAAAATGTAACTGCAGAACACCTTTTGAATATTAAAACGTTGGCATTTGAAGTAAATCCTTTAAATCAAGGTAAAACAATAACTTCATTAGAGAACACAAAATCTGGATTCATTACCGGAGGAAATACTGGATTTATGGAAAAAATTGAGGATAGGTTACGCGCAAGAGCAGGAAATCCATTATCAGAATTTAATCCAAAATATAATACATCTAAAATAAATGAGTCATTGGGTTCGGGAATTAGTTTAGATGAAGTAAATAAAATAATTAATAATTTCAAATTTTAATAAAAAGTGATTTAAATCATTTTTTTAGACTAACAAGTTTGTTATATTACATTAAAAAAATATTATATTATGAACGATAAATTCGAAATAAATAAACAATACTATAAATGGGATATCAAACAAGGAGATTATAAGCCTGATATTGATGATAGCTATAAAAAGTACAAACATAAACAAAAGATTATCAAACGGGCTTTTGTCCTCTCTGCAATAGTTATATTTGTTTCTTCTATTATCGTATTTTTTGCCACTCGTTAACAAGTTTTTAAAAATTACTATTTTTTTTTACGTTTATTTAATTTATATTTAATTAATTAAAACTTTTAAATTTAATGAACGTTATAAAAAATATTATTCTTGTATCTCTAATTTTACTGATTGTATTTTTTCAAAATATTCGGTCACAAACAATAGTTAAAAAAACTATTGACAGTCTGGAAAATTTAGCAAAAAATTCTATAGGTAAAAATAAAATTGTTCCTTTGGTAGATTTAGCTTGGGAATATAGAAATATTGATCCTTCCATTTCATTAAATTTAGCCGATAGTGCTATTCATTTACTTCGAAATCATCCAAGCCCAAAAGAAGAAGGAATAGTATACAATGTAAAAGGAGTTGTTCATACAATATTAGGTAATTATGATAAAGCTTTAGAAAATCATCTTTTATCTCTTAAAATCAGAGAAACATTGGATGATAAAAAATCAATTGCTGCCTCACTTAATAACATAGCACTTGTATATCAGGCTGCACAAAATTATCCAAAATCGCTCGAGTTTTTTGAGAAAGCATTAGAGATAAAATTAGATCTGGGTGATAAAGTTGCAATTTCTGTTACATTAAACAACATTGGTAATATTTATAGAAGACTTAAAAATTTTAATAAGGCATTAGAAAACCACGAAAAAGCTTCTTTATTGTTAAAAGAGAGCAATAATTTGAATGCGATTGCGCTAACATATGAAAGTTTAGCTAAAGTCTATTCTGATTTGGGAAATCATTCTGTTGCGATAGATTATTTTAAAACAGCATTAAAATATATAGAAGATTTTGGGAATATTCAAGGAACTGCTTTACTTTTAACTAGTATCGGAAATGAATATTTTCAGTTAGGGGATTACGAATCAGCTTTACAAACATTAAATAAAGCCATTGAGATTTCTAAAAAAATTGATCAAAAACCTCAATTAGGTGATAGTTATAAACTATTATATGAAATTTATAAGAATAAAAAAGATTATAAAACTGCTTTAGACTATTATGTTCTTTATTCAGAAATTCATGAAAAAATGTTTAATGCCGAACAGAATAAACAAATTGTTGAAATTCAAACGAGATATGAAAACGAAAAACAAGAAAATACAATAAAAACATTAGAGTTAGAAAAACAAAGAAATTTTAGAAATTTTTTGGTTTTAGGAATATTTTCATTTTTACTTTTAAACTTATTTTTATATCAAAGGTTTCTTTTAGGAAGAAGAAAAGCAAAAGAGTTAATTGAAAAAAACGTAAAGACAGAGACTTTATATAAAATTACGAGTGCAATTAACTCTACTGTTAATCTTAAAGAATTTTATAGGTTGGTGCATAACACTGTTAGCGATATTATTCCGGCTAAAAACTTTTTTATAGCAGTTTACGATAATGAAAATCAAACTATTAAATTTCCTTACTATATTGATGAAATTGATACAAATTCTGAATTAACAGAGTTTGAAGAACAAAAATGTGGGAAGGGGATTACTGATTATTTGATTCGGAAAGGTGAATTATTATCCCTAAATGAGCAAGAAATATTGAAGCTTACAAAATTAGGACAGATAGAATTGATAGGTACGGTTCCCAAACAATGGTTGGGAGTTCCTCTTATTTCACCTGAAGGAAAAACGATAGGCGCTTTAGTTGTTCAAATATATTTCGAAGATACCGTATTTGGTGCAAAAGATAAAGAGCTTTTATCTTTTGTTTCTTCTCAAATTGCAATAGCAATTGATTTAAAAAAGAATCAGCAAAAAATTTATGAAAGTGAAGAACGTTTTAGGATGCTTGCTGAAAATGTTCCCGGTATAATATATTTAAGTAAAAACGATAAAAACTATTCAATTATTTATTTAAATGACCAATTTTCTAATATTACCGGATATGATAAGTCATTATTTCTAGAAAATAAAATAACGTTTAATGATATCGTTGTTCCCGAAGATTCGGAAAAGAATAAGAGAGAGGTGGATAAATCGATAGAAGAAGGGAGATCTTATCATTTTAGATATCGCATTAAGCATAAAAAGGGGCATGTTTTATGGTTAGAGGAATTTGGCTCTGCAATAGTAGTTGAAGGTAAAAACAATATGTTGTTTGAAGGGTTTATTTTAGATGTGACAGAAAGGGTATTAGATGAACAAAAACTTATTTTAGCAAAAGAACAAGCCGAAAAATCCGATAAATTAAAATCGGAATTCTTAGCGCAGATGTCTCATGAAATTCGTACTCCTATTAATACTATTCTAAGCTTTTCTTCTTTATTGCGTGATGAGTTGGAAGATTCAATAGATGACGAGTTTAAATCTTGTTTCGTTTCGATGAGTAGTGCCGGAAGGAGAATAATTAGAACGATTGATTTAATATTAAATATGTCAGAAGTTCAAGCAGGAATTTATGACTATGTTTCGAAGTATATAAATGTTTCGACCGATTTACTAGATCCTGTGAGAAACGAGTTAGTGTATGTAGCTGCCGAAAAAGGTCTGAAGTTTAATGTAAACATTCAAACTGAAGATTTGTTTATTTGGGCGGATGAATATACTGTAGGACAAATTGTAAATAACTTAGTAGATAATGCAATAAAATATACTGAAAAAGGTAAAGTTGAAATAAATATCTATAGAAATGATGAAGGCAAACTTGTAATTGAAGTAACTGATTCCGGAATAGGGATATCTAATGATTATTTACCGATGCTTTTTACTCCGTTTTCTCAGGAAGAACAAGGATATACAAGAAAATTTGAAGGAAATGGTTTAGGACTTGCACTTGTTAAAAAGTATTGTGAGTTAAATAATGCCGACATCGAAGTTGAGAGCGAAAAGGGAATCGGATCAAAATTCCGGGTAATTTTTTCTTAGAATCTCGACCTATTAGAACTGACTTCCGACCGTATGGGCGAAGAAATACTAATTACTTTAGATCTGGGTTTGAAATTTTCTTCGGTACAAAGTTACCAAGCAATTTCATAAAAGGTGTTGACACAAAATCACAACTAAATATGTCAAAAAATGCGTGTGATAACTTAGGATTTTTATAAGTTCTGCAAATTTTATCCGTAATGCTACATTATTAAAGTAAAAAAAAATTCGAAAAACTTAATTAAATATTAAACAATTACGGTACAATTATTGTTAGTAATATAGAATATAATTAAAATGGTGAAAAATGATGAAAAAAAAGCTTAAACATTTGGTGATTCTCTTTTTTTTAACACTTAGCGTAATATTTCCTCAAGAATCGAAAAACGGTAACATAAATCCTATTAACGGAAAAATAGTTGGTTATTTATTTGATGCACAAACAGGCAGCCCTATTGAATATGGTAATATTGCACTATTTTCGTTGATGGATTCTTCACTTGTTACCGGAACCGTGAGCAATAAATCAGGTTTTTTTGAGATAGAAAATTTAAGAAACGGTAAATATTATTGTAAGACGAGTTTTATTGGTTATGAAACAAGCATTATAAGTGATTTGATGATAAATCCGAAAAATTTGGAAATTGATCTCGGAGAAATTAAATTAAGTCAAAAGTCGATTTCAATGGGGCAAGTAGAAGTGACCGGTCAAAAAGAAATGTACACATACAATATTGAAAAAAAGGTCATAAATGTAGATAAAATGCTAACAAGTGTAGGTGGAACTGCAGTTGATATTTTACAAAATATACCTTCGGTTAATGTTGATGCTGACGGAACTGTAAGTTTAAGGGGAAACACAAATTTAACTATCCTTATTGACGGCAAACCAAACGGTATGGTAGCTGTTAGTCCGGAAGATGCATTGGCTCAAATACCTGCTAGTGCAATAGAATCCGTAGAATTAGTTACTAATCCATCAGCAAAATATGATCCGGAAGGGACGGGTGGAATAATAAATATTATATTGAAAAAAAATGTTGCTACCGGTTTTAACGGTTCGATAAGTGCGAATGCAGGTACTAGAGATAAATATAATGGCTCTTTGAATTTAAATTATCGAGTTAATAGTTTGAATTTTTTTGGGTCGTTTGATAAACGAAGTAAT
>JAEXOD010000149.1 GCA_023447335.1 Bacteroidota bacterium | reverse complement strand
TATTATGAAATAAGCTTAAATCAAGTTGGTTCAAAATATGATACTAATCCGGGCAGAAGACGTGACACTTCAAAAGTATATCAATTTGCTAATATGTTTGTTGATGAAGCTCCGTTCGGAGTATTTAGCGGTACAAGTGCCGGTATTGGTTCATCAATGAATATGGGACTTGGATTTAGTAACAGTCGTGATACCAGCGAAGTTACAACTTACTCGGCTCGTTTCGATTTAATTAGCCAATTAGATAAATATAATAATATTAAAGCAGGTTTAGAGTTTATTTATACAGATAATAATGTTAACTATGCTTTAGTTGAGCCATCTTTACCAACAAACAACACTCAGTCAAAATGGCGTACATTCCCTATTAGAGGTGCATTGTATATTCAAGATAAATTAGAATTTGCCGGAATGATTGCAAATATCGGTTTACGTTTGGATTATTCGCATGCAGGCGGCGAGTGGTATGTATTTGATCCTTATAACAGAGCTTTATCAGGTGCTTTGTCATCCGGTATGGATACATTATTACAAAAAGAAAGCACAGAAAAACTACTTAGTTTAAGTCCTCGTATCGGTATTGCATTCCCTATTACCGTAGATAGCAAACTTTATTTTAACTATGGTCATTTTAGAAGCATGCCTGCACCGGAAGATTTGTACTTGTTAAGAAGAAGTCAAGTAAACAGTTCGATTGTTCGTATAGCAGATCCTAATAATCCGTTACCAAAAACGGTAGCTTACGAATTAGGTTATGAACAGAATTTATTTGACCAATTTTTACTTAGAGTAGCCGGTTATTATAAAGATGTTTCGGATCAAACAAGATTAGTTACTTATACAAGTAGAGATAACTCTGTTAGTTATTCAATTCCAAGACCAAATAATTACCAAGATATTCGCGGTTTTGAAATTACCGCAACCAAAAATCGCGGTATGTGGGTACAAGGATTTATTAACTATACTTACGAAGTAATAACAGGCGGTAACTTTGGTTTACCAAGTTATAACGAAAACCCGACTACACAAAGAGAAATTGAAAGAACAACTTCGAATTTCAAACAGACAAAACCGACTCCTCGTCCTTATGCAAGAGCAAATGTTGATTTCTTTACACCTCAAGATTTTGGACCGGAAGTATTTGGTATAAAACTACTTGAAGATTGGAGACTTAACTTTGTATTATCATGGAGATCAGGCACATATTTCTCATGGACAGGTCCCGGAGGAACAATGCCCGGTTTCGAAAACAACATTCAATGGAAAGATTATTACAATGTTGATATGCGTTTATCAAAAGCATTCCGTTTTAACGGTTTAAGTGTAGAATTATTTATGGATATGACAAACATATTTAATCATAAATATATGGACTATAGAGCCGGTTTTGCAGATGCAAAAGATTATGATGCTTATATGAAATCATTACATTTACCGGGTGATATAGCAGGTCAATTTAACTACGGTAATATTCCTGGTGATGATAAACCGGGCGATTATAGATCCGGTCCTTACATTCCTTGGGATGAAAATGCCAGCGAATCGCAAAAAGACGAATGGCGTAAAAATAAATCATATATTGATATGCCAAACTTAAGTTATTTAACATTCTTAAATCCAAGAAATATTTATTGGGGTTTAAGATTTACCGTAGAGTTTAATTAGAGTGAGGCGAGTAATGAAATTTATAAATATTATTAGTTTTAAGAAAGCATTTGCGTTAACAATAATTCTTTTGATCGGAATGCAGATAAACACAAATGCACAATATAAAAACAGATGGATGAGTGCCGGAGCTTTACATAACTGGTATAGTGAAATTGGTAGCGAGTTAGAAGAAGCCGGTTTCGTTAAAACACAGCAAGAAGGTTTCTCTTGGCCATCAATTTATCCTTATCAAGATATGCAAGCTGCCAGAGGATTTTGGATTGGAGCTAAAAACTTTACAGATGAAAAAGGAGACTTTTATCCGTACAAAGTAGTTACAAGCGGTCCAAGAAATCCTGCAATTTGGGCTTTCTATCCGCAAGAATTCAAAATGATCGGCAGAATTCCGTTAAGTGAAGTAACCGTTGACGGTAATGTTACATATCAAAAAGATGTTACATTAGATGAAATTGACAACTCTTTAGTTTTTGATCGTCAATTACGAAACGTTGTTAATACTCAATTGGGTATTACAATGACAAGAACTATTAGTCAGTTTTCACAACCGTATAATGATAACTATATATTAGTTGAATACGAATTTAAAAATACGGGTAATACCGATGCCGATCCGGAAATTGAATTAAATAAGAAAGTTGAAGATGTTCATTTCTACTTTACTCATCGTATGGCTGTTAACAAACAATCACGTTATGTTATTGGTAACTCCACAGGTTGGGGTAAAAACACAATGATTGATTCACGTGGTGACGGAATTCATGTTGATCCGGTTAACGAACAGTTTAGAGCTCAATTTTCATGGCACGGTTATACAAATGAAAAAGAAGTTGGTTACGATAATATCGGCGCTCCTATTTGGGCTATTAATTCAAACTCAAAAAGATATTTAGACCCGGGTGATACGGTTGGTCGTTTAGGTGCAACCCAGTTTTGCGGATTTTTAACTTTACATGCTGATAAATCGACTACAGATAAAACTGATGATTTAACGCAACCTTCAACAACGTTCTATGAAAATAGTGATGATTTGTTGTTTTTAGCAGGTGCAAGCCCATATAATCAAGATAGAATGGCACGCGAATATACTTTTATGACTAAAGGTCATCCTGCAAAAAGACATGCCGAAACAGTTGAACCTTCAGGTGATTACGCAAATCAAAAAACAGATCCTAACTTAGGAAACTCAGGCGGATTTTCTATTGGTGCCGGATACGGTCCATATTCGTTAGAACCCGGAGAATCTGTAAAAATAGTAATTGCCGAAGTTGCTGCCGGTATGAGTTATGCCGAACAATTAAGAATAGGTAAGTTATTTAAACAAGGTAAAATGACTGCTTATGATAAAAATAAAGAAGTAATGAAGGGAAAAGACTCGTTATTTAAATCTTTCCGCAATATAATAACTGCCTATAACACAGGATGGGATAAAGTTCCTCAACCACCTCTTCCTCCTAAAATGTTTTCAGTACAATCAGGCGGTGATAGAATTACTTTAAATTGGGATGTTGACCCAAACGATGCAAACCCTGCAGAAGGTTTTGAAATTTGGAGAGCGTTAGGAAACGTAGATAGTACTTATTACAGAGTTTATACAGCCGGACCGGATGAAAGAACTTATGAAGATAAAGATTTAATTAGAGGTTTTAATTATTACTATTACATAGTATCTTACAGAACACTTAATACTTCTATTGCAGGAACCCCTGCAGGAAAATTAAGAAGCGGTAGATATTATACACAAACATACGATCCTGCAAATTTACAGCGTATGGCAGGTACTCATTTAAGCCAAATTCGTATTGTTCCTAATCCTTATCATATTAATGCTCAAAATAGTGTAAGATTTCCCGGTGTTGCCGATGCGGATAAAATTGCATTTTATAACATCCCGGGTGAGTGTACAATAGATATTTATACGGAACTTGGCGAATTGATTAAAACAATTGAGCATACCAACGGTAGCGGTGACGAATTTTGGTATTGTGTAACGTCATCAAATCAGATAGTTGTTAGTGGTATATATATAGCCGTTGTTACAGATAAGAAATCAGGTGAAAAGCATATAGCTAAATTTGCCGTAATCCGCTAATATTAACTAATTAAGACTTAGGTAAAACGATGAAAAGAAATATATTAATAATAGTTTTGATAATGATTGGGTTATTAAATATTAATGCCCAAGAAAGGAAAAAACTTGCTCAGACCGGTTTTAAGTTTTTAAGTTTATCAACGGATTCTAGGGCAACAGCTATGGGAACGGCGGTTACTGCCGTAGAAAACGGAGCTACGGCAATGTTTTATAACCCGGCTACAATGGCATATAGTAAAAATATGGTTGACGTTACTTTAGGTACCGTTGGCTGGATAGCCGATATTGATTATATATACGGAGGTATATCATACGCTCCGGATTATGGAAACTATGGTGTATTCGGTTTTTCGTTTACAAGTGTAGATTACGGTGCTTTCATGGGTACGGTAGTTGCTCCAAACGATAACGGATATATAGAAACCGGAATTTTTAGCCCGAGTGCTTATTCCTTTGGTGTAAGTTATGCTAAAGCATTAAGTGATAAATTTGCAGTCGGTGGTAATGTTAAATACACAAAACAAGATTTAGGTTCTTCAATTACGGATATTGATTCAGAAGGAAAATATACAACAGAAAACAATTCTTTAAGTGCAATTGCTTTCGATTTTGGTATTTTATATCATACCGGATACAAGAGCTTAAACTTTGCGATGAACGTTCGAAATTTTTCTACTGAAATTAAATACAAAGAAGAAGCATTTCAATTACCTTTAACATTTCGCATTGGTTTAGCAATGGATGTAGTTGATTTTTTTGAAGAATATAAAGATTATCATTCTTTGTTGGTTTCTATAGATGCAGCGCATCCGAGAGATTATTCGGAACAAATAAACTTCGGTTTTGAATACACATTTATGAAAATGTTCGTATTACGTGCCGGTTACACTTCACCGAGTGATGATTATAATTTTTCCGGTGGTTTTGGTGTTAAAATTGGCGATGATATTGTTAAATACGGACTTGATTATAGTTATACCAAATTTGATACATTTGACGATGTTCATAGGATAACTTTTAATGTTGCATTCAATTAATAAATTTTGTTATAATTAATAATCGGAAATTATAATGGTTAATTTTATGAAAAATATTTATAAAAAAGGTGTTGTAAAGATAAGCGTTTTTATGACAGTACTATTTATAGCTACCATGTTTATGACAGGTTGCGAAAATGATACAACACCAAGTTTATACGACTCGGCTAAACCGAAAGGGGCTACGCCGGAGATTACAGCACTTTCCCCTGCCGGAAGTGCTTTAGCGGGTGTATCTGAAATAACAATAACCGGAAATAACTTTTCTGCAGTAAAATCAGAAAATAAGGTTTATTTTAACGGTGTTTTAGCAACTGTATTAGATGCAACGCCCACACAATTAAAAGTAAAAGCACCCAATTTAATATTGGATGATATCTCTGTTAAAATAGCTGTTTATAAAGTGGCAGATTTTAGCAATGTTGTAACATATAATCTAAAAGCTGCAGTTGAAAAAGTATTTGATTTTAAAGATTTTGAAGTTCCGAACGGTTTAACAACCGATGCTGACGGTAATATTTATATGTCTTTTACATATCAAGGCGGTACAGGCGGAACTAGAAAATTAACCCCATCCGGGACTTTATCCGAATGGGCACCTCGCGGTAGCGAAACTTTCCATACCGCATTAAAATGGTATAAAAATGAAATTTATGCTGCACGCCGTCAAAAAGTATTATTTAAAGTTGCTGCCGGACAAAAACCGACTACTTATGTTTCCAGTAATTCGCTTTTAGGAAATATTTACGACTTTGATTTTGACCCTGACGGTAATATTTGGAGCGGCGGAGATAATACAGGAAACAATTCAGGTGTTTACAGAATAAAACCTGATAAAAGTATAAAAACTTTTGCATTTGACGGCAATATTAAATCTGTTAGGATTTTTGGTGAAGATTTAGTAAATTTGTATGTTTATATTGCTGCTACACAAAATAACGAAGAAGCTATATTTAGAGCGAAGATTATAAGTGCGGATAGTTTGACTGCTTTTGAAAAAGTTTTCTCTTTGACAGAAAAATACGGTACCGATTTTCCGGCTGTTTCGGCATTAGCTGTTACATTTGCTGCAGACGGTGATATGATTATCGGTACAAATATGACAGACCCTGTGGTTGTTGTACATCCGAACGGAAGTTATGAAACCTTGTACCCGGGGTTATTAGGACCGAATGCGTTATTATTTGCTTGGGGACCCGACAATAATTTATATTATACTCGGGAAAAGACCGGAACCAGTGCTCAAGTTGTAATGAGAGTGGACATGCAAAAAGCAGGTGCACCTTATTACGGCAGGAACAACTAAGGTTCTAACAAAATTAACTTATTTACAATCATAAATAGGAGTAACTATATGAGTAAAAAACTAATCACTTTAATCGCTTTTCTTATGGCATTTAGCGTAATGAAAGCACAATTCAGTTATTCGGGAGTATTCCCTCCTCCGAGTCCCGATACATTGAAATTTCAGACACACGGTTTAGCAGTTGACCCTGACGGTAAAGTTTGGGTAAGCAGCTTTTCCAAATTAGACAGCGTTATGGTTAACGGTGTAAAATTGCTTGTTTCGGCATTATATGTTTATAATCCTGACGGTACACCTGCTGCCTTTTCACCAATCCGCATTCTTACCAAAGACGGTATCTCAGATACATTAAAAGGTAACGGTCGTGGTATGGGTGTTGATAAAGACGGTAACATTATCCATAGCCAAAGCGGTCCAAACAAAATCTTTAAAATTAACTACCAAACCGGTGAGTTAATGGCAAGAGCAGATTTCGGTGGTTCACCTACAGCAGCTATGGGCGATGCAAACGGTAACATTTATGTTGCATTTGTAGTTCCCGGAAATCCTTTAGTAATTTTTGACTCGAACTTAAATGTTATTATGAATGGTTTAGATGCTTCAGTTGGTTATTCAAGAGCATTTGGTCTTTCAAATGACGGTTTAACTTTATATTGGGCTGGTTACGATAAAGGTAAAATTTATGTTTATACTCGCGCAAGCGAATTTGATCAGTTTGCTTTAACAGATTCTATGGCTGAAGGCGCAAAAGCTGAATCATTTGCATGGGATAAAAAGAATGGTTGTTTATGGTTTTCTGCAGGATCAACAAACGATTCACCTACCGCTAACTTTACAAGAGGTAGTTGGTATGGATACGATTTTACAAACAAAGTTGTTGTAGATAGCTTTAAATTAAACTTTGGTACATATTCACCTGATGCACGTCCGAGAGCTATTCAATTTAGCCCTAACGGAATGAAAGCATATGTAGGTACATTCGGTATTGCCGGTTTCCCTGCAGTTCAAGTTTTTGAACGTCCTGCAACAGCAACAGTTACATTTAATGTTAACATGTCAGTTCAAGTACAAAATAACTTATTTGACCCGACAACCGGAAAAGTATATGTAGCCGGTAGCTTTACAGATTGGGCAACAAGTCAGTTAGAAATGACAGATCCTGATGGTGACAAAGTATATTCAGTAACAGTTAGTAACATTGAACCCGGAACAAGAGTATTCTTCAAATATCGTATGAACGATGGTTGGGAAAACGATCCGAACAGAGAATTTGTAGTTAATGACGGCGGTTCATACGGCGATTATTATAATAGAGACTTAGGCGGTGGTATTCCGATTCAATTAATGTTTGCTTGTAACATGGAACTTGAAATTGTTGCAGGTAGATTTAATCCTACAACCGGTGTAGTTACAGCTCGCGGTAACTTTAACGGCTGGTCAGATCAAACCGTATTAACTCCTTCAGTTGGCGATCCTAACATTTACGAAGGCGTTGCTAATTATTCAGTATTCCCTGGTGATGATATTGCTTACAAATTTGCTTATGTTGTAGATAACAACACAACATGGGAAAACGGCGATAACAAAATCTATACAATTACACAGAATGATGTAAATAACGGTTATGCAGTTATTACACGTTCATTTAACGATGCAGACTTAAGCACAGTTACAGGACAAGCAACAACAGTTAAATTAAAAGTTGATATGACTAATGCTAAAAATGCATTAACAAACCAACCTTTCCCAACAGTTGAATCAGTTCACGTATGCGGCGCAGTTAATCCGTTAGCTTGGCCACAAGGCGGATGGCCTGATGGTGATATCACTTTAGCAATTGCATTAAACGATGCCGGTACAGACGGTGACGAAGTTGCTGGTGATAACATTTGGTCAAAAGATATTGTGTTCCCACAATATACTTTATTAAACTTCGAATTCAAATACGGTGCTAACTGGGGCTTGGCTTCAAACGGCGGCGGTAATGATAACGAATCAACAATGGGTGTTAACCACAGCATTACATTAACAACAAATGCTCAGTATGTTATTGCAAATACAGTTTGGGCAGATATGTCTCCTGCTATCGTTGTTGGTGTTGAAACAGCTAATAACGAAATTCCTACAGTTTATAACTTATCACAAAACTATCCTAACCCATTCAACCCGTCAACTACAATTAACTTTAGCGTGCCAAAAGCAGGTTTAGTTACTATGAAAGTTTACAACTTGTTAGGTCAGGAAGTTGCTGAATTAGTTAATGAACAATTAGCTGCAGGTAACTACGATGTTAACTTTAACGCTTCAAACTTAACCAGTGGTGTTTATTTCTATACAATTACCTCTGATAACTTTGTAGCTACAAAGAAAATGATGTTAGTAAAATAATTAGTTTTATTTTATAAACTTGAAAAGCCGGCTGAAAATGTCGGCTTTTCTATTTTAAATATTTTGGAACTAAAAAATAGATTTTTTTTGTAAATTTATTATTCTGATTTTATTTTATAGGTGACAATGTATATACTCGGAATTTCTGCATATTACCATGATAGTGCTGCTGCTTTGTTAAAAGACGGAGTAATAATTGCAGCTGCTCAAGAAGAAAGATTTACAAGAAAAAAACATGATCATAGATTTCCTAAAAATGCAATTAAATATTGTTTAGATTATGCCGGAATTGAATCAAATGATTTATCATATGTAGCATTTTATGATAAACCGATTCTTAAGTTTGAAAGATTGCTAGAAACTTATATCGCTTTGGCTCCTAAAGGTTTTAAATCGTTTATAAAAGCGATGCCTTTATGGATAAAAGAGAAAATATGGATGAAGGAATTAATTAAAACGGATTTAAACTATAACGGAGTAATATTATTTCCTGAACATCATCAGTCGCATGCGGCAAGTGCTTTTTTTGCTTCCCCTTTTGATGAAGCTGCATTTTTAACTATTGACGGTGTAGGAGAGTGGACAACAACTAGTTATGGCATCGGTAAAGGGAATAAAATTGAAATATCGGCTGATATTAAATTCCCCCATTCTTTAGGATTGTTGTATTCGGCTTTTACATATTACACAGGATTTAAAGTAAACAGCGGCGAATATAAAGTTATGGGCTTAGCCCCCTATGGTGAACCTAAATATGTAGATATTATTCTAAATGAATTGATTGATTTGAAAGAAGACGGTTCATTTAAAATGAATATGAAATATTTTGACTTTGCAGGCGGGTTAAAAATGACCAACGATGCTTTTGATAAGCTGTTTGGCGGTAAACCGCGAGAACCCGAAAGTAAACTTACACAAAGAGAGATGGATTTTGCCCGTTCAATTCAGGATGTTACCGAAATAATAATGTTAAAGATGGCTAAGCATATCAAAAAGGTTACCGGTAAAAAATATCTTTGTTTAGCCGGAGGGGTTGCTTTAAATTGTGTTGCAAACGGCAAAATATTAAGAGAAGGAGTATTTGACGATATTTGGATTCAGCCGGCTGCAGGTGATGCGGGCGGAGCTTTAGGTGCGGCTTTATTTGTTTGGTATCAATACTTAAACAATGAAAGAATTTCTGACGATAAAAACGATAAAATGTTCGGAGCGTATTTAGGAACCGAATATGACAATGAACAAATTAAAACATTTTTAGATAAGCACAAAATTAAATATAACTTTTTCGATACGGCTTCATTATTTGATAAAGTTGCAGATATTCTTGCAGAGGAAAAGATTTTAGGTATATTAAACGGTAGAATGGAATTTGGTCCACGTGCATTAGGAGCACGTTCAATTATCGGGGATGCAAGATCAAAAAAAATGCAGTCGGTTATGAACTTAAAAATAAAATTTAGAGAAAGTTTTAGACCTTTTGCGCCAAGTGTAATGGAAGAGAGAATTTCCGATTATTTTGAAATAGATAGACCAAGTCCGTATATGTTATTGGTTGCAGATGTTAAAAAAGAAAGGCAGTTAAAAATGAGCGAAGCTGAACAGAAGCTTTTTGGAATAGAAAAACTAAATATTTTAAGAAGTGATATTCCTGCCGTAACTCATATTGATTATAGTGCGCGTATACAATCCGTAAATAAAAACACAAATCCGTTTTATCACGGAATTATTTCAAAATTCAACGAAAAATACGGATACGGAGTAATAGTTAACACTTCTTTTAACGTTAGAGGCGAGCCTATTGTTAACTCACCGGAAGATGCCTATCGATGTTTTATGCGTACCGATATTGATTATTTAGTATTGGGAAATTATTTGCTGGATAAAACTGAAATGCAGAAATTAACTAACGATACTGATTGGAAAAAAGAATTTGAGCTGGATTAAATATGATACTTGAAGAAATAAAACAAATTAAGCGTACAAATAAAGATATTTTAAATTTTGGATTACTAATAGGCGGGATAATTGCATTTGTGGGATTCATAACTATATTTTATGATTCAAGTGCTTTTACTTATTTAATTCCGTTCGGTTTTATTGTGATGTTGATCGGTTTTATTGCTCCTATAATACTAAAACCTATATATATAATGTGGATGGCTTTAGCAGTTGTTTTGGGATTTATAAGTACACGTATAATATTAGCAATTCTCTTTTACCTTGTAATTACTCCTATAGGAATTGTTTTTAGAATTATGGGTAAAGATTTATTAAATACAAAACTTGATAAGAATGCAAAAAGCTACTGGTTGAAGCGAGAAAACGGCGAATATGAAAAAATTGAAACGGAGAGACAATTTTAATGGGAAAATTAAGTATTATTTCTGAATTATGGCAATTTTTAAAACATAGAAAAAAATGGTGGTTATTGCCTATTATTTTCTTTTTGGTTTTATTAGGCGGTTTAATAGTATTAACCCAAGGTAGCGCATTAGCACCTTTTATTTACGCAATCTTTTAATTTATTACAATAAAGGATTAAATTTCTTGGGGTAGTCAAAAAATTGTAATTTGCCTACTCCTTTTCCAATTTCTGCCCATGTATCAACATTAAAATGTAACATAACAATTCCTGTAGTAGGAATGTTATCGATATATGTATCAGATAAAAAGTTGTTAAATTGTGTTAAATCAGGGTTATGTCCAACTATTGCAACGCATTCCAAATTATTATCTAATCCGTTTACAATTTCCATTATTTCATAAGTTGCAGCACCATACAGATCTTCAACAATTTTTATATTACTCCTTGGATATCCGAGAATATCTGTGAATTTTTTTGCAGTAGCGAAAGCTCGTTCGGCAGGACTTGAAATAAAAAGCTCTATTTCAATATTTTTCTTTTTTAATACTTCCGCCATAAAAGGAGCAGCTTTTTTGCCTCTTGCATTAAGCGGTCTTTCTTTATCGCTAATAGTATCGTCATTCCAACTACTTTTAGCGTGTCTAATTAGTAAAAGTTTTTTCAAAATATATCCTTAGTTAATGAATCGGAATCAAATCACCTGTTATTGGATAAAATGTTAATGAGATAATGAATGCCAATACAGTTAAAATTAAACCAAACATAAAAATATTATAACTCATACGTAAATGTAAGTATTTTTTACCCAAAACTTGACCTAAAAAATAATAATCTTTTATCATGCTTTCATATAAAAATTCTTTATCGTTCATTAATTCGTTCATACCCCAATTAAAACTTTCTAAATTCATTTTATAAAAATTACCAAAGAAAAGCAGATTAACTTTTTTATTTAAAACATCTTCGTTTGTAAAGGTACCGGAAGTGATGTTGGGTCTAGTAACTAACACGGCATATATTAAAGAAACTAAAGAGACAATAGTTAATAAAGCAGTAGGAATGATTAGCTGAGGATAGAGAGATAAATTTTTAATTAAAAAAGCTACAACCGCAGTAAGTAATAAAGTGTTTACACTAATCATAATATGCGCTTTGTTATCAGCCATGCTGCTAAAGCTAACATGTGTACGCATGGTATTACGCCACATTGTCTCAACTCCTCTATCCGGCTTTAGCGAATTTTCTTTTTTTGAAGCAAGTTTTTCTTTCTCGATTTCAAGCTTTTCTGTTTTTATTTTTTCTTCTTCAGCTTTATTTAATGCTTTGCGTAACCTTTTTTGAAGTTTTAACAGATTACTTTGTTTAATTTCTTCGTAATTATCTTTGGCAAATTTAGTATAAAATTTATGCTTAATGAAAAAATCGATACTGTTTTTTATCCAGTCGTAATCTTCAAACTTTTCTCCGCGTCTATTTTCTATTTCGGTACGTAATAAATTGCTTTTATCAAAGTATTTCTCAGTACCGAGATGGTGCAAATCAGAATCTTTTATAATTTCTTCAATTAAATTTTTGGGTTGATAATCAATTTTTGTAGCTAATATGCAATTAATTACTTTGTCCAGTCTATCTTTAGGATAGTCAGACTTTGACAAAAAATTCTTAGCATAATTGGCACCAATTTCTTCATGATTTTCTGATTGGTCAATATATCCCAAATCATGAAAATAAGCGGCAATAATAAGCACTTCTAAATCTAAATCGCTAATTCCGATTTCTCTTCCTATTTTTTCTACTTCATTAACAACTTCTTTAGTGTGAACAATATCGTGATATATGTTACCGGCAGGGGATTTTTCGGAAAATGCTTTATAGATGTGTTCTTCCGTAACATTAATAATGGTAGAAAATAACATATTATAACCGCTATTTGTGATGTTTAAATTTAATAAAAAAAAGTTTAAAGCGAAATAGCCAAGATATGATAAAGTTATGAAGAGATTAGGTTATAGAATAATTATGTTATTGTTAAAGTATTATAGGATAAAAACGGAAATTCAAAGCTAATTAAGCGTGTGTTTTAAGCACCGGTCATTAAGGACTGCATCAACACAAAAATGCACTCACCGCTAACCCCACTCTTAGAGTGAATACCGAATAACAAAGGGGAATATAATATTCTGAAATTAACATAATTGCTTATAATATAATCAATAAACAAAAGTGAGTTTTTTATACTAATATAACATAATTTTTTTTCAAATATCCCTTTTTATAAAGTCTTATGCACTATAATTTTGCTTAATAACAAATAAGACTGCTACAAGCTTAAAATTATTAGTGCATAATTCAGCATCCAAAATTGAACAAAACATTATACATTCAAAACTCGGCATTCATAATTATTATAAGTATTCATCCCAGCTTTTTACTGATATATTATCATAATTATATTTTTTTAAAGCTTTAACGAAACGTTTGGCAAATTGAATATTTGTAATTAACGGTATATTCAAGTCGATAGTTCTACGGCGGATAATATAATCACTGTCTAATTCTACGCGTTCGTCAGTTTTGGGAATGTTAATAACTAAATCTATTTTTCCCGATTCTAAGTAATTAATTATTCCGGGTTCCATATTATCAAACGGACGGTTTAAAATTTCCATTTCTATTCCGTTGATCTTATAGAAATCAGCCGTCCCTTTTGTAGCATAAAATTTCAATCCCATATCGCGTAAAGTTTTTATTTCAGTCAAAAACTCCGCTTTTTCTTTTAACGTACCGGTAGAAAGTAGCACTCCTTTTTCCGGAACTTTGAAACCTGTTGAAAGTAAGCTTTTTAGAAAAGCTTCGTTAAAGTCGTCCCCTAAACACGCAACTTCGCCTGTAGAAGACATTTCGACTCCAACAATCGGATCACTTCCCTTTAAGCGGGTAAAAGAAAACTGAGAAGCTTTAACTCCGACATAATCAACGTCAAATGAGGATTTATCAACCTTAGGAATTTTTTCTCCCATCATTAATCTAGTGGCTATATCAATAAAGTTTAACTTTAATACTTTTGAAACGAAAGGAAAACTACGAGAAGCACGTAAATTACATTCAATTACTTTAACTTCGTTATCCTTGGCAATAAATTGGATGTTAAACGGTCCTGTAATTTCAAATGCTTCGGCAACTTGTTTTGTTATAATTTTTACGCGTCTCATTGTCTCTAGGTAAGTTCTTTGCGGAGGTAATACTATGGTGGCATCTCCGCTGTGTACTCCTGCATTTTCTACGTGTTCACTAATGGCATAACAGAATAATTTACCGTTGTTAGATACTGCATCAACTTCAATTTCTCTTGCCTCTGTAATAAATTTGCTAATTACAACAGGGTGCTCTTGGCTAATATCGCTTGCTTTTTTCAAGTATTCTTCTAATTCTTCTTCGGTTAATACTATACTCATTGCAGCACCGCTTAATACATAACTTGGACGTATTAAAACAGGATAATTTACCTTTTTAGCAAAAGCTTTTGCGCTTTCCAAATCAGTCAACTCTTCCCATTCGGGCTGATCTATTCCAAGTTTATCCAGAATATCGGAGAATTTATTTCTATCTTCGGCTTTGTCAATATTTATAGGATCGGTTCCGATTACTTTGCAACCGTTATTAATTAGTTTCATTGCCAAATTATTAGGGATTTGACCACCCATCGAAACAATAACTCCTAACGGAGCTTCTTTTTCGTAAATATCAAGCACTCTTTCAAGCGACATTTCTTCGAAATAGAGTTTATCGCAAATGTCATGATCGGTACTGACGGTTTCGGGATTATAATTTATCATTATTGTTTTATAATCCAATTTATTTAAAGTTAAAACCGAGTTAACACAGCACCAGTCAAATTCTACGGACGAACCGATTCTATATGCACCTCCCCCTAGTACAATAATACTTTCGTCTTTCTCTCGTTCAATGTCATTTTCCGTTCCGTTATATGTCATGTAAAGGTAGTTTGTCTGAGCGGGATACTCTGCCGCCATAGTATCTATTTGTTTTACAACCGGAAGAATATTAAAGGACTTTCGTTTATTTCTTACTTCAAATTCATCAGAATTAATTAATAAAGCAATTTGCTTATCAGAAAAACCGGTCTTTTTGGCAGAACTTAAAATTTCGGGAGAAATAGTAGTTAAATTATAATTTACAAGTTTGTTTTCAATATCAATAATGTTTTTCATTTTATATAAAAACCATTTATCGATTTTTGAAAGCTCATGGATTCTGTCAACTGTATATCCCATTCGTAATGCTTTAGCAATAACAAACATACGTTTATCGTTTGGTATTGCGATACTATTATCAATGTCAGTTAAAGCGACATCTCCGCCAAAGAAACCGCTCATGCCAATATCAAGCATACGTATTGCCTTTTGCAATGCTTCTTCAAAAGTTCTGCCGATTGACATAACTTCGCCGACTGATTTCATCTCACTACCGAGCTGAGTACTAACCTGTTTGAATTTTTGTAAATCCCAGCGCGGAAACTTTAATACTATGTAATCTAATGCTGGTTCAAAACATGATGATGTTTCCTTAGTAATAATATTTTCGATTTCATTTAAGTTATAACCCAACGAAAGTTTAGTTGCAACAAATGCGAGAGGGTAACCGGTTGCTTTTGAAGCGAGGGCAGAACTACGACTTAAACGTGCATTAACTTCAATAATTCGATAATCATCTTCAAACGGGCTAAGGGCATATTGAATGTTACACTCACCCACTATTCCTAAGTGACGAATTAATTTAATACCAATTGAGCGAAGTTTGAAGTTTTCTTGAGCCGATAATGTTTGAACGGGGGCAACAACTACACTATCACCGGTGTGAATTCCCATTGGGTCAACGTTTTCCATTGAACAAACGGTAATACAATTATTGTATCTATCTCGTACAATTTCATATTCAACTTCTTTCCAGCCGTATAACGATTCTTCAATTAAAATCTGATTAGTAAAAGAAAAAGCACGTTTAGCTTTTTCAATAAGTTGTTCTTCGTTTTCAACTATACCGCTGCCTAAACCGCCTAATGCATAAGCAATGCGAACCATAACCGGAAAGCCTATTTCTTTAGCGGCAAGTTTTGCCTCTTCGATATTAGTAACTGTTTTACTTAATGCAACTTTTAAACCGGCTTCTCTAACTTTATCGGCAAAAAGTAATCTATCTTCTGTATTTTTAATCGCTTCTACTTGTGTTCCTAAAACTTTAATGTTATGTTTGGCAAAAACACCTGCATCAAAAAGCTCAACACCTGCATTTAAAGCAGTTTGTCCGCCTACTCCTAATAAAATGCCGTCAGGTTTTTCTTTTTCTATGATACGTTCAACAAATAATGGTTTTACGGGTAAAAAATAAACTTTATCGGCAAGATGTTCGGATGTTTGAATTGTAGCTATATTGGGATTAATTAAAATTGTCTCAATCCCGTCTTCCTTTAATGCCTTAATAGCTTGACTTCCGCTATAATCAAACTCTCCTGCTTGCCCAATTTGCAAAGCGCCCGAACCAAGAATTAAAACTTTTTTTGGTTTACCTTTTTTTATCATTACAAAGACCTCACAAACATGTCAAAAATAAACTCAGTATCATCGGGACCCGGTGAGGCTTCAGGATGAAACTGTGCTCCAAACAGTGGTTTGGAGATGTGAATTATACCTTCGTTTGTACCGTCGTTATCGTTAACAAACCACTCTCTCCAATCTTCGGAAAGTGTGTTTGCATCAATTGCATAACCGTGATTTTGAGAAGTAATATAACATCTTCTCGTACCCATTTCGTTTACCGGCTGATTATGGCTACGATGTCCGTATTTTAATTTATAAGTGCGAGCACCGCTTGCCAAACCAATAATTTGGCAACCTAAGCAAATACCTAACATTGGCTTTCCTAAAGCAAAAGCGTTTTTAACGTTGTTTATAGTATTCTTACAAACCGAAGGATCGCCCGGTCCGTTAGAAATTACATAACCGTCAACATCAAGTTTTGTAAAATCATAATCATAAGGTACTTGAATAACTGAAATATCGCGTCTTAAAAAAGCTTGAACAATGTTGTTTTTAATTCCGCAATCTACTATTGCTATTCTCTTTTTCCCTTTTTCAAAATTAAGTATTTCTTTGGTGGTAACCGTTCCAACCAGATCGGTTATGTTTGGATCAACAAAAGGAGCAGTATAAAAACTGTTATCTTCAACAGTCATAATTTTACCCGGCATAGTTCCGTATTCACGTAACTTACGGGTTAACATGCGCGTATCAACTCCGTAAATTCCCGGAATTTTGTTTTCCTTCAACCATTCATCTAAGGATTTTACAGCCGCCCAATGTGAATAATTAAAAGAATAATCAGCAATTATTATTCCGCTACAATGAATTTTTTCGGATTCAAAATATTTTAATAATCCGTTTTCTCTTTCAAAAGCAGGAATGCCATAATTTCCGATTAAGGGATATGTGAAGATTAGAATCTGTCCGCAGTAAGAAGGGTCTGTTAAAGTTTCGGGGTAACCAACCATGCCGGTATTGAAAACTACCTCACCAAACCTGTTGCCTGAATACCCAAATCCGAAACCGCTTACACTTGTCCCATCTTCCAGTAGAAGTTTTGCAATTTGGTTTGTCATGTATTATTATTAGGAAAGTTAAAAATGTGTTTTGCAAAAATACGTATAAATAACCGCTTTTCATAATTATTTTTGCATAAACACGCTATTTTATTAAAGAACTATTCCGTTTATACTAATATCATGTAACTCATCCGGATCTGAAATTTCCCCGTTAATGATGATGTATTTAATAATATCACCATCTTTAACAATAAAATTAGCAAGTTTGTGTAAATCTAATACGTTTTGAAAGGATTCTTTAACAATATTTATAGGATAATTATAATAGGGTTTGTCGTAATTAGAAATTAAAAATAGTTTCCCGTTTTTAAGCATATCAAAAACGTGTTGTTTTGAAATACTATTAATCGCATCAATTTTTTCAATTAAACCTTCGGTCTCTAATGATAAACCCGTGCAGTCTACTTCTTCAATTCCTTGAAAAAATCTACCGTCACCAATCTCTTCAATAGAACTTAAGAAATAAGGGATCCTTTCATTTGGGGCATAACACTCTTCTCTATTTATGCAAATATCTAATACTAAATTAGTTTCGTTTATTTTATAGTTTATATTCCGTAATATTAAATCATATAAAAATTTACCGTTGGTAGGTATATTATAATATGGTTCAATAGGTGTATGAATATAAGAGTTGTTAGCAATATATAAAAAGGCTTTGACCATTAAAGTAAATGTAAGTTTTCGAGTAAACGTTTTATTAATATCATTCTTATATCTACCTGATTCAATTAAAATTGTAGGGAAAAAGTTACTGAAATTATCACCGAACGAGCGAGGTTCAAAATCATCTAAATATCGTGCAATACAACCGGGGATAACAGTCTCTGCATCGTTAAAAAGCATATTGATTAATTTTATGGCTTTAGCTCTATTTTCGTTAACGGTTTTATTATCGTCACATACAGATGCTAAAAAACTTAATGTCGCCAAGTTATTTGAATTTCCGACTGACCATCTAAAATCCTGATCGTGCATGTTAAATGCAAAGTCCGGCATAATATTAAATGCTGCATCCTTCAATATTTTAGCCTCCGGGGTCTGAAGCCTTAAGAAATCTCTATTTAAGTCAATTCCGGCCGCATTTCTTCTGTCAATTTTTTCAGCTCCGTCAGGATTTAGCATCGGGATAAAATAAAGAGTTAAATTATTTAAAATATTATCTATAATCTTTTTATTTTCGGACAAGCTTAAAAAATTAAAAAAATCAAAAAAAGCCATAGTCGCGGTAGGTTCGTCACCGTGCATTTGTGACCATAATAAAACCTTTTTCTTTCCGGTACCGATCTTAATAAGATTAATACTTTTCCCTTTAATAGATTTACCTATTTCTTTGGTAGTAAATTGTTCATCTAGTTTATCAATAAGCGGAAGTATATCTTTATGTTCAAATCGTTTGTTTTTTAAAGTGACTTCGTAAAATTTCTCACTTATTTCAAATAAATCCATAGCCTTAACATCAAATCCGTTCATCATTATTCCTCTGTATAAATTGTAAATTCTTCATCTTTCGGTCGTAAATCATTATATAAATTTTTAAGTAATAAAAAAGCGTAATTATTACCTCGTCTAGAGCCTTTACGATAGTATTTTTCAGCTAATGCTTTTTTAGGAGAAGCAAAAACTCCTTTTTCATAAATATAACCAATTGCAGCATCTGCTATTATACTTCCGTTATCGCTAGCAAACTTAAGATAGTCGTACTCTGATTTATTAATTAGTTGCGTGTCTTCAATTATTTTTGCAAATAATAATCTTTGTTTTGCTTCGTTATCATTTTTATAAAGAGATAACCATAATTTAATTGCTTCTTCTTTGTTTTTCATATCATACTTGCCGGTAAAGTAAATTAAAGCAAGTTCGTTAACGGCATTTATATTGTTTTTTGCAGCTGCAATTTTAAGATATTCAATAGCCTGATCGTGAGTTATATCAAATTTTAGATTGAGCAACCGTACTTGAGATATTATATAAAGAGCTTGAGGGTCTTTTTTGTTAACTAGCTTAAAAAGATTTTCGGTAAATTTTAAATCGTTAATTACCGCGTTTAAAGAAAACAAAGCAGAATTATATCCTAAACGCATAGCTTTAAGAAGTGTTTCTGCATAATCAAATTGTTGTTGTTTTGCGGATAATTCCAGTTTTGCATAAGCATATACAGCTTCTGGAGAAGAAAATTCGGAAGCTTTTTTTATAATTTGAATAGCTTTTATAGAGTCGATAGATAAATCGACAGTATCTATTTTGCATCCTACAAAATCGCGTATTTCGTTTATTTTTTTTACTGAAAATTTACTGATAAAATAATCTTCCTTATTAATTGAAGTAGAGTCTTTTTCAAAACTAATTAACTCAGGTTCAAATCCGGGATCTAATACGGTTGATGTATTGTTTATTGCAATTTGTTCGTTAGGATCAGGTGTGGAATCTTCAGGAGGTGAAAAACCACTTTTAATTATTTCGTCAATTACTTGTTTTGCAGGTAAAAAGCCGGCGTTTGCAGATTTATTTAGCCATTGGAAAGCCAAATTTAAATTTCTGCTAATTAATAAGTTATCAGTATATAAAACACCAAGCAAATACATGCCTTCGGGCAATCCGGCAATTGCAGCAAATTTAATATGATAAAAAGCTTCAAAAGGATTCCATTCAACACCGGTTCCGTTTAAACACATAATGGCATAGTTAAAATGGGCTGCCGGAATTCCGCTTTTAACCGCACGCTTTAACCAGCTAATACCCAAAGCGGTATCTGCATTAAATCCGTTTCCCATTATGTATCTTAACCCAAGCTCGTGTTGGGCAAAGGGGTCCCCTTGATTTGCTTCTTTAACTAACAAAAATCCCGCCATTAATGGATAAGGGGGATAAATAGGTTTTACGAGTGTTTTTTTGTTCCAAAAGTCCGTAGGTTTTATAGCTTCGCTTTTAGATGAATCTTGAGCGTATAAACCGTTCAAAAATAATAATAAGATTACTACAGTATTAAGCGATATTTTTTTTGTTAAAAATAACTCTAAAGCACGAGCCTTTTCCTTTTTCACTTTCAACTTCAATTGACGCACCATTTAATTCGCAATACTTTTTAACCAACGCAAGTCCTAATCCGTTCCCTTCATATTTTCTTGTATATCCTTGTTCTTCTTGGCTAAAAGGTGTAAATAAATTTTTCATGTATTGATCGCTTATTCCTATACCGGTATCTTTAACTTCGCAATTAAGTGTGTTATTGGAATCCGAAAAGATAGTAATCTCTACATTTCCGGTAATTGTGTATTTTATTGCGTTATCTATCAGATTATTAAAAATCTGATTTACCGTATATTCATCAACTATAACATATGTTTTTGAAGTTTGTTTATTAATTGATATGTCAATATTTTTTTCGTGTGCAATGTTTTTAAGCTCTTCATAATTTTTGAAGATAATGTCTTCGTAAATATCAATTAACTTAAATTGAGAATCGTATGTTCCTGTTTGAATTTCAGACATATTAAGAATTAAGTCAATTGTTCGGATAATTCTTCTTCCTGCTCGTTTAATAATGGAAAAAGCAGTTTTTAGATCATCTTCAACATGGTCTTCCAATTCATTTTGAATTAAGCTGGAAAAGCTCAAAATAGCATTAATAGGAGTGCGAATTTCGTGTGACATCTGAGCTAAAAATTCAGATTTAAGTTTTTCTGATTCTTCGGCTTTTTCCTTCGCTTTTAATAGTTCTTGTTCGGCAAATTTTCTATCCGTTGCATCTCTTATACTTCCTTCGATACCTATTTTACGACCTTCAAAATCCTGAATATAATGACTGTTTACAGACATAAAAATTACTTTACCGCTTTTGCTAATTAATTCAATTTCAAAATCTGTAACTTCGCCTAATTTATTTAAATAAGAAATTAAAACATCTCTATCTTCGGGGTTTTTGTACAAATTTTTTATATATTTACCTATTAGTTCTTCTCTGCTATAACCTGAGTATCTTTCAATAGAAGGGCTAATTTCAATAATTTTACCGTTAAGATCGGCTTGATAAAAAACATCTTGAACGTTTTCAAAAATCTTGCGATATTTCACTTCGCTTTCACGCAATGCTTTTTCGGATAGTATTCTTTGAGTTATATCTCTACCAATAACAACTAACCCCTTCCGGCTCCCGTCTTCGTTAAATAGGGGTACTTTAATAATATCAAATATTAAAGATGTACCGTCAGGTTTTGGAATAATTTCTTCCCCTCGTGAAATTCCTTTATTTAGCCATGCTATTTCATCTGAATCTTCACAAGCTAAAAAAGCTTCTCTATAAAAATCACTATATTGAGCTAGTTCAGAGTCTTTTTTCCCTTTATAATCTACATGAGTTAATTCGAATAAATTCAAATCAAATTTGTTCGCCTCTAACCATCTGCCTTCACCGTCTTTAAAGCACACAATATCGGGCATGCTATCTATTAAGCCGTGCATTAATTCATCTTGGTGTTTTAATGTTTCTTCAGCTTTTTTACGTTCGGCTATTTCGATTTCAAGGGATTCTTTTTGTTTATAAAATTCATAAATTAAAAGTGCTAATTGTCCGAATTCGTCCTTTTTGGAAGATACTTTTTCAAGAAGTTTAATGTTTCCTGTGTTAAGACTATCAGAAATTGCTTTAAGTGGTTTTGTAATTGTTGAATATAAAAAGACGATTATTAATATTGTAAATAGAGCCGAAAAAATAATAATAAATATTAATTGATTGGAAAATATATCCTCAGTTTGTTTTAATCCGATCGGTTTAGTTTTAGAAATTACTTGAGCTATTGGCGAGTTATCATAACTTTTTAAAGTTTTATAGCATAAAATTCCTTCTGTACTATCAAGTTTTCCGTTTGCAGTTGAATCAGAAAAAACTAGTTGAACGTCAGATTGCGTTAATAAACTTAATTCGGAAAGCAAACTTCTATTCCATAATCTACCAACAATAAAATATCCGTACGGCGAAGTTACTCTTTGATAATCAGTTCCGTTTTGTATCGGAGCAGTTCTAAATTCTATGAGTCCAATATTAGTTTTAACAAAAAAATGATGGAAATAAGAATCGCTAAATATTTTTTTTAAATTTTGTGAATTGAAGACGTGATTTTCAAAATCAATATCAAAATTAGAGGTTTTATAAACTAGGCTAAAATCCGGTCTGAAAATATAAACTAGGTTCGCATTAAAAACAGAAAGTGTATTATCTAAGTTTTCAATTGCCCATTGTTGGGATGGATTTTTAACAAAATTTACCATTTCGTCCCAATATGTATAATCATAAGCATAGTTATACAAACTTTTACTTAATACATCAGAAGCTTTCTCAAGTAAAATTGTCTTTTCATTTTTTACCTCTCTTAGCCTATATAATATTTTGTCTTTCTCAGTTTTACCGAAGTATAAAATAACTAAAGAAAACACAGATACGATTAATATAATTAAAAGGGTAATTTTTTGTCTAATTTTCATAATCTACTCGCTAACTATGCTTTTGGCAAATAAAAATAAAATCTACTCCCCAAACCTTTGTTGCTTTCAACCTCTATAATCCCATTGTTTTTTTCTATCATTTCCTTACAAAGTATTAAACCTAAACCCGTACCCGTTTCGTTATTTGTTCCGATTGTCGAAATTTGACAGTCAATTCTAAACAATTTGTCAATATCAAGCTGTTCAATACCAACCCCGTTATCTTCTACTGATAGTTCAATAGTATCACTAAAAGATTTCGAATAAATTTTTATTAGTCCATTATTATAAGTAAATTTTATTGCATTTGCAATTAAATTTGTAATAACTGTTCTAATCATCCAATAATCTGCAAAAATTATATGAGATTTATCCACGTTAACTTCGACAATAAGTTGCTTATTTTTAATATTATTCTGAAACAAGTAAATAATATCATTAACTAAATCAGTTAAAACAATTGTATCGGGGTTGCAAGTTATTCGTCCTGTTTGTAACCTACTCCAATCTAATAAATTTTTAAGTAAATTATATTGATTATTAAGAGATCGATTAAGGCTTAAAATTAGATCCTTTGATTCTTGTTTATCTAAAACATCAAATTCGGATGCAAGAATTTCTGAAATACCTAACGAGCTTTGAAATGGATTTTTTAACTCGTGAGCAATTATAGAAAAGAATTTATC
>JAEXOD010000050.1 GCA_023447335.1 Bacteroidota bacterium | reverse complement strand
AGCATATACCGCTTAATTTTAATGCTTCGTTAGTATTTGAACAAGGTTACGGCATGATTGACGGAGATAGTGCCTCTGTTGCTGAAATTGCTGCTTTAATATCTTGTTTATCGGAAGTTCCTATTACCCAACAGTTGGCTGTTACGGGTTCTGTTAATCAAAAAGGGGATATCCAGCCGATTGGCGGAGTAAATGAAAAGATTGAAGGATTTTATGATATTTGTAAAATTAAAGGGTTTACAGGGAAACAAGGAGTTATCATTCCTTTCCAAAATCAACAAGATTTAATGCTGAAAGATGAAGTAATTAAAGCTGTTGACGAAGGGAAGTTTACAATTTACTCGGTACATAATATAGAAGAAGCTTTAGAATTGTTGTTAGGAGTAAAGGTTAGTAAGCCTGACTTAAAGGGTAAATTCGAAAAAGATACATTATTTTATTTGGTAGAGCAAAAACTTGTTGATATGCTTAAAAAAGCGAAACAAAGCGGTTTAAGTACAAAATCTACAAAAAAGAAAGTAACAAAAGAACAAAAAATAAAGCCGGTGAAATGATAGAAGATTTATATGTAGCCAAATGGTGGTACAAAAATTCAAAAGATAGAATAGTTTGCACTTTATGTCCCCGATATTGCGAATTATCTGACGGACAAAAAGGATTTTGTTATGTAAGAGAAAATATTGACGGTACTTTATATAGTACGGGTTACGGCAGACCAACCGGGTTTGCCGTTGACCCGATAGAAAAAAAACCATTATTTCATTTCTATCCCGGGAGTAAAATTTTAAGTTTTGGAACGGTTGGTTGTAATTTAGGTTGTAAATTTTGTCAAAATTGGCATACAAGTAAAGTTAAAATTGACGAAGCTTATTCATTAAAAGTTACTCCTGAAGAAGTAATAATTACTGCAAAAAAATATAATGTTAAATCAATAGCATTTACTTATAACGACCCTACTATTTTTGGCGAGTTTGTAATTGATGTATCTAAACTTGCCCGGAAAGAAGGGATTAAAACGGTTATGGTTACGGCAGGATATATTGAAAAAGAAGCACGCAAAGAAATTTACGAATATATTGATGCCGCAAATGTGGATCTTAAATCATTTACGGAAGAATTTTATTATAAATATACTTATTCTCATTTGGAGAATATTTTAGATACGATAATATGGTTAAAGAATGAAACAAAAGTTTGGATAGAACTTACAACATTACTTATTCCGGGATTAAACGATAGTAAAACCGAGATTGAGCTAATGTGTGATTGGGTATTAAAAAAATTAGGGAATTCAGTCCCTCATCATTTTACTGCTTTTCATCCGGCGTTCAAAATGGATAATCTTGAACGTACACCTTCAACCAAATTATTAGAAGCTAGAAATATTGCGTTAAATAAAGGGTTGAAATATGTTTATTGCGGTAATATTATGCATGAAGAAAGTTCAATTACTTATTGTCCGAATTGTGATGGGAAATTAATTGAAAGAGGATGGCATTCATTATATAGCAATAAAATAATAAACGGAAAATGTAAATTATGTGATATGAAAATAGAAGGATGTTTTTTATAGGTAACGAGCTATTTATCTCGAACTTCAAATTAAATAACTCGTTTACCCAAAGAGAGGCGTGGGAAATGCAAACTTTATTTTAAATTTATTCAAACCAAGAAACAATTTCATAATTTTGAGTATGAGGAAAGAAAGGTGGCACATAGGTCATAAATCTCTGATCGTAAGTATGTACTAACCTTAAGCCTTTAACAGGAACCGTAATTCCTCCGACTGTACCGTAAGTTGCAGTAACTCTTGTATCTTTGGCAATAATACCGCCTAAAATTCTCCAGCTTCCCAAAAAGTTTTGTGTAACTAATCCGTCTTCAGGTCCGACAGTTCCGTTTAATGCAAACATCGATGCTTGAGTAATAACATCACCGCCAAGGGTTTGAGCATTTGATTTAATTCTAATATTATCTTCGGCAACAATTCCTAGTATATTTGTAGAATTTGGGTTGCTAGTTGGATTATTGGAATAATATAGGTCGTCTTCTTGGTAAACATTCCCCTTGCCGCTAACACCTTTTTTAGTTGCAACTATAGTTACCTGAGCATTTACAACTCCTTTTGTATATATGTTACCTTTCTCGACATATATAATTCCGTTTGGTGCAAGTGTTGAAATTGGTTCAGTTCTCGGAGTGTTCCAAGCCCCGCCGTTAATACTTCTACTATAAGTAACGGTTCCGTCTGCATTAAAATAAAGCCTCATATCAATAGCTTTATTTGTATTGGTTGTATCTCTAAAAAACTTTCCTCCGGTTACGGCAGCTGAACGCATACCGGTAGTGTCAAACTGTAACGGGATATCAACGCCGGTTTCATAACCACCATAAAATTTTGGATCTTTAGGAGAACCGTTTTTTGTCAGTCCTGTTCTGTTGGTAACTTTCCCCCAAAACACCGGTGTGCCGTAAGTAGTTAATTTAGCGTTCACGTGGAATGGTCCTTGGAATGTATCACTTGTAGCAGGGTAAGCACTTATTGAGGAGTAATAATTGCCAAATTTACTAAAGTAACTAGGTCTTAATTCAACAATAACTGTTCGCGAAATACCTTGATAAGTTCCTTCACTAATTATGGTAGCCATTTCGGTATCTAAAGTATCCCCCGTACAAACACCTAAATAATCACCGTGTGCCAAATGGGCATTTACTGCACCCGCGCTTCCTACCATAATTGTATGACGAGCTGCGGGGTTACCGGGAGGTACGTGGCATATTATGGTTTTACCGGACGAATTAATATTGTTAGAGATATAAACGTTAATGATACCGCCGTCAAAAGCCAAATTTGAATAACCTGTTTCCCAAGTCCTATCCATAAAAATTTGGTTGGCAGCCATATTGGCACCGCTAACAGCAATATTATATGCCTTTTGATTAAGGTAATAATTAGTTGAATTACCGACAGATCTAACACTAATATTGTTAAAATTATTCCCTACCACCAGAAAAATAAGGCTGAAGCCTAATACTAATAATATTGATGCTTTACCACCCATGGCTTACCTCGTTATCTATTTCCTAAGTTTCTGGCAGCTAGGCGAATTTGACGCCAAAATGCCGATGAATAATTTTGATTATAAGACTCAAAGTCTTCTACGGTAACATCTATTTGCATAATATAAATTGCACTCGGTACGGTGATTGGGAATGGCAATTGGTTTCCCAGTGCATCAAAAAATGTTAAACGAAATTGTGTTACCCCTACGTTACTGCCTCTCGGTGTTTCACTGTTTTCCACCCGGTATAATAAACGATCCCGTGGATTTGCAGTACTACTTAACTCGGAGGTCGGACCGGTGTAATACGATAATGTGTCAATATTACCGTCATTATCTAAATCAGTTAAAAAGGATATTGATGTAGAATCTGCCGCAATAATGGAATGAGAAGGATCGGGAAGTACATTCCATCTTTTACAGTAACCTATTTTCCTAAAATCGTGTTCTAATAGTTCAACAACAGCAACAAGGTTTTCTTGAACTAAAAGTTCCGCACCGTGTAAATAAGTGTTTTCTACCGCTTTATCATTCATTCTTAAAAGAATCATAAGCAATAAACCTCCTATTACGGTGGCTCCCATTATATCAATTAATGAACTAAATCCCATTTTCTGACCTCGCTATCTATAGTAAAAATAGCTGTAAATTGTTGAAAACCGTACAGTATCTGTCATAGAAGGACTGGTAACGGTAACAGTTAGTTTTTTGTGCCAAGTTTTTGTTGAACCTGTCGATACATTCGGATTGGACGGATTAATATAACAAACTTGACAATTAATTGTGAATACTGCAGAAGGAAGTGTGCTATCTACTTTTACAAGATTATGAAAATCGTCGAAATCATTAAAATTCGGATATACTTCGCCTACTGCATTTCCTATAGAGGATAGACTGGAAAGTGAAGTAACCGTATTTTCTACCGTATTGGCGTCAAACGCTTTTCCCGTTGCCTCTTCTAATAATGATGAACCGAGTGAAATTGCAAGCACGTTAAACTTGTTTTCCATCATTACTTGATTAGTGCTTAAGAATCCGTTATTTACCCTTAGCATAAGAAGGGATAATAAAACTATTGCACTTGTTGTTAAAAGTAATTGGCCGGTGTTCATTTTTTAAAATTCCATGTTTAGCAAAAATATATCAAAAATAATACCGAAAAATCTAGTAAATTACGGTAAATATTACCGATACAATTAATTGGCTAACTTGTTGTATTATAGCAAGTTAATTATTTAACGACAAACGTAATTTTTAAAATCAATATTTGCTTAAAATAAACACTCTGCAATCGGTAAAAATTACATGTCTTTTTAAGAAATTTTCACGATTCTTGCTATTCCGTTATTTAAAATATTTAAAATATTTGAAGAACCATAAGCAAAAATTTCGTAAATTATTAAACTAATTTTATAATAGAGATGTTAGAATAATAGTTTTAATTAATATAGGTAAAAATATGGAAGAAAACTTAAATTATAACAAGCTAACGGATGATGAATTAGAAGTACGTGAATGGCTTGAATCCTTAGAATATGTTTTACAAGAAGGCGGACCGGAAAAAGTTAAGCGTCTATTGCATGACTTAGATACTTATGCACATCAATCTGGAGTAGATTTACCGTTTACGGCAAATACTCCCTATATAAATACTATTCCTTATGCAAAAGAAGCTAAGTTTCCCGGCGGAAGAGAAATTGAACGCAGAATAAAGAGTATTATTCGTTGGAACGCTATGGCAATGGTAGTTAGGGCAAATAAAGAAGAAAACGGAATAGGCGGACATATTTCCACTTATGCAAGTGCCGCTACTTTATATGAAATTGGATTTAATCATTTTTTTAAAGGTAAAGATGAAAATTCGGAAGGTGACATTATCTTTTTCCAAGGGCATGCAGCTCCCGGAATATACAGTCGTGCATTTTTAGAAGGACGTATTAGTAAAGAACAACTCGAAAATTTTAGAAGAGAGTTAAAAGGAAACGGTGGTTTATCCTCCTATCCTCATCCATGGTTAATGCCTGATTTTTGGGAATTCCCGACTGTATCTATGGGGTTAGGTCCAATTATGGCAATATATCAGGCTCGATTTAAAAGATATTTAGAAGATAGAGGTTTAAAGCACGATCACGGTACTAAAGTTTGGGCGTTTTTAGGTGACGGTGAAACTGATGAACCTGAAACATTAGGAGCAATTTCGTTAGCAGCTCGTGAAAAATTAGATAATTTAATTTTTGTTATTAATTGTAATTTACAACGATTAGACGGACCTGTTCGCGGTAACGGAAAAATTATTCAAGAATTAGAAGCAGTATTTCGCGGTGCCGGATGGAATGTTATTAAAGTTATTTGGGGTAGCGAATGGGATGTTTTATTAGAAAAAGATACAACCGGACTTTTAATTAAACGTATGAGTGAAGTAGTTGACGGTGAATATCAAAAATATATTGTTGAAGGGGGTGCCTATATCCGAAAACATTTCTTTGGAAAATATCCAGAATTATTGAAACTTGTTGAACAATATACGGATGAAGAACTTGAGAATATGAAACGAGGCGGGCATGATCCGGAAAAGGTTTATGCTGCTTACAAAGCTGCCGTAGAATTTAAAGGAGCACCTACTGTAATTTTAGCTAAAACGGTTAAAGGTTACGGATTAGGAGAAGCGGGTGAGGGTAAAAATATTACACATAGCCAAAAGAAATTAAATGAAGAAGAATTAAGAGAATTTAGAACCCGTTTTGGAATTCCTTTAAGCGATGAAGAAGTTGTTAAGGCTCCGTTTTTCCGTCCTTCAGAAGATAGCCCGGAAATAAAATATCTTAAAGAAAGAAGAAAAATGTTGGGTGGTTATGTTCCTAAAAGAATAGTTAAGAATCAACCAATTCAAACACCGAGCGAAGAATTATTTGAAGAGTTTTACTCAGGAACAGACGGTAGAGAAGTATCTACAACTATGGTTTTTGTAAGAATATTATCGAAGCTATTAAGAGATAAAGAAGTAGGGAAGCTTATCGTTCCTATTGTACCGGATGAAGCACGTACTTTTGGTATGGAAGGTTTGTTCCGTCAGATAGGCATTTATTCTCATGTGGGACAGTTATACGAACCTGTGGATAAAGATAGTTTGCTTTATTATAAAGAAGCTACTAACGGTCAAATTTTAGAAGAAGGAATTACCGAAGCCGGTTCGATGTCTTCTTTTGTTGCTGCCGGTACCGCATATGCAAATCACGGAGTAAATACAATTCCGTTTTATATTTATTATAGTATGTTTGGATTCCAAAGAATGGGTGATTTAGCATGGGCTGCTGCAGATATGAGAGTAAAAGGATTTTTAGTCGGAGGTACGGCAGGTAGAACTACCCTTGCCGGTGAAGGATTACAACATCAGGATGGTCAAAGCCATTTGCTTGCTTATCCTATACCTACTATTAAAACTTATGATCCGGCATTTGCATACGAATTAGCAGTAATTATTCGTGACGGAATTTATAGAATGTACGAAAAACAGGAAGATGTTTTTTATTATTTAACCGTAATGAATGAAAACTACCCGATGCCTGCATTGCCAAAAGCAGATGGAATAAAAGAAGGAATTTTAAAAGGGTTATATAAATTTAAGAAATCTGATAAAAAGGATTCTAAAATAAAAGCACATTTATTCGGTAGCGGTTCTATAATGAACGAAGTGATAAAAGCCGCAGAAATATTAGAATTAAATTATGGCGTAAGTGCGGATATTTGGTCTGTAACTAGTTATAAAGCGTTGCATATTGATATTATGGATGTTGAAAGACATAATATGATGAATCCGTTTGATGAGCAAAAAGAATCGTATTTACAAGAAGTTACAAAAAACGAAAAAGGAATATTTGTTGCCGCAAGTGATTATGTTCAGATAATTAAAGATTCAATATCCAAACATTTGCCGGGTAAATTGGTTACACTTGGTACATACGGATTTGGACGAAGTGAAGGAAGAGCTAGTTTAAGAGACTTTTTTGAAGTGGATGCAAAACATATTGCTTATGCGTCTCTTGTTGCTTTATTTAAAGACGGAAAAATAAAAGCGAATGTACTTAAACAAGCTATTAAAGATTTGGGAATTGACCCAAATAAAAAGAATCCTCATAAATCTTAATTTATTGCCAAAATTTTATAGGTATTAGAGATGACAAAAGAATTTAAACTGCCGGAATTAGGCGAAAATATAGAGACAGCCCAAATTGTAAAAATTAATGTGAAGTCCGGTGATAAAGTTACGGAAGACCAATCTGTATTAGAGATTGAGACCGATAAAGCGACCGTTGAAGTTCCTGCGGAATTTAACGGAATTATAAAAGATGTGTTTATTAAAGAAGGTGAAAAAGTTAAGGTTGGCTCGGTTGTTTTTACTTTTACAACCGGTGACGAGGCTATCGTTGAACCAATTAAAGTTGAGCCAATAAAAGCAGAAGTAAAAGAAGAACGAAAACCTGATTTAAAAGTTGAAGAAAAGAAATCCGAAGTGAAAAATTCAGGAAAAGCCGAATTCAAACTACCTGAATTAGGTGAAAATATATCGGCAGCCACAATTACAAAAGTACTTGTTAAAATTGGTGATAAAATAACGGAAGATACTGTTGTATTAGAAATTGAAACGGATAAAGCAACTGTTGAAATTCCGGCGGAAATGACCGGTACCGTTACGGCAGTGTTTGTTAACAACGGTGAAAAAGCAAATGTTGGACAAGTTATTTTTACTGTGGATGGGGTATCTTCTAAGGTTGAAGAATTTAAACAACCCGAAGTTGTTAAAGAAACTGTAATTGAACCAAAATTTGTTCCGGCTCCTCCAAAAGTAGAAGCACCGCAACCAGAAAGATTATCTCCTCCGGTAATTACCGAAAAAAGTAATATGCCGAGTAAAATAGCTCCGGCAGCACCGACTGTTCGCAGATTTGCTCGTGAAATAGGGATTGATATTAATATGGTGCGTGGTAGCGGAAAAAGCGGAAGAATATCAATTGAAGATGTTAAAGCTTTTGCAAAAGCTTTGAATCAAAGTAGAATTGCAAGCCCTCAAGCAGCGGTTCCAAGCCTCGGTTATCATGAGCCTTTACCGGATTTTACTAAATTCGGAGAAGTTGAAGTTGTTGAAATGTCTAATATAAGACAGAAAACAGCTAAACACTTATCTTACGCATGGAGTAATATTCCTGCAGTAACTCAGTTTGATAAAGCTGACATTACGGAGTTAGAGAAGATTAGAAAAATGTTTAGTTCTAAAGTTGAAGCAAAAGGAGCTAAATTAACCGTAACCGCAATATTATTAAAGGTTATTGCTTCGGCATTAAAAGTATTCCCTCAATTTAATTCAGCAGTTGATATGCAGAATAATTCTGTTATTTACAAAAAATACTATAATATAGGTGTTGCTGTAGATACTGATAGAGGTTTATTAGTTCCGGTTATAAAAGATGTTGATAAGAAAAACATTATACAGCTAGCATTGGAATTAAACGAAATTTCGATTAAAGCAAGAAATAAAAAACTTGGATTAGATGATATGCAAGGCGGTAATTTTTCGATAAGTAACTTAGGCGGAATAGGCGGAACATATTTTACCCCTATTGTAAATTCACCTGAAGTTGCTATATTGGGTGTATCAAGATCGGTTTGCGAGCCGGTTTATATTGACGGTAAATTTGAACCAAGATTAATGCTACCGTTATCTCTTTCTTATGATCATAGAATTATAGACGGAGCAGACGGTGCAAGATTTATTAGGTGGATTATTAACGCATTAGAACAACCTTTCTTGTTAACGCTTGAAGGATGATAACTTAAGAATCGGAGAAGATAGAATGTCAAACCATACTCAATTAGCGGTTATAGGCGCAGGTCCGGGAGGATATGCAGCAGCATTTTTAGCCGCAGATTTAGGAATGCAGGTTACTTTAATTAACTTAGAAAAAAATCCGGGCGGTGTATGTTTATATAGAGGATGTATTCCTTCTAAAGCATTACTGCACGTAGCTAAATTATTAACCGAAACGGAAGAAGCTAAAAACTGGGGAATTTATTTTGAAAAACCAAAGATTGACTTAGATAAACTGCGTTCTTGGAAAGAAAGCGTGGTTAATAAATTAACCGGCGGTTTAGGTATGTTAAGTAAACAGCGAAAAATTAATTACATTTTAGGTAAAGCTTCTTTTAAAAATTCGGATACTTTGTTTATTGAAAAACTAGACGGTACTAATGAAGAATTAACTTTTGATAATGTAATAATTGCAACAGGTAGTGTTCCTACAAAAATACCCGGGCTTTCTATTGATAGTCCTTTAGTGATGGATTCCACGGGTGCATTAGAATTAAACGATATTCCGGGTAAATTACTTGTAATAGGGGGCGGATATATAGGACTTGAATTAGGTTCTGTATATTCTGCATTGGGGAGCAAAGTTACGGTTGTGGAAATGACTAACGGTTTATTACCCGGTGCCGATAGAGATATGGCTATGGTATTAACAAAAAGTATTAATAAAAAGATGGATTCGGTTTTATTAAGTACTAAAGTTGTTGGTTTAGAAGTAAGAGATAACAAAGTATATGTAAAATTTGAAGGGGAAAAAGCCCCCAAAGAAGAAGTTGAATTTGACAAAGTTTTAATTTCGATAGGTAGAAGACCGGTTACAACCGGCTTTGGTTTGGAAAATACAAAAGTAAAAGTAAACCAACGCGGTTTTATTGAAGTTGATGAGCAGTTAAAAACGGCGGATTCAAAAATTTATGCAATAGGTGATGTTGTCGGAAATCCTATGTTGGCACACAAGGCAAGTGCAGAAGGAAAAGTTGCGGTTGAAGCAATTGCGGGACACAAAGTTGCTTTTGAACCGAACGCAATTCCGGCGGTTGTGTTTACAGATCCCGAATTAGCTTGGGCAGGTTTAACCGAAACCGAAGCTAAAGAAAAGGGAATTAAATATGAAGTAGCTAAATTTCCTTGGGGTGCAAGCGGTAGGGCAACAACAATTGATCGAAACGAAGGTTTAACAAAATTACTTGTTGATCCTGAAACCGAACGTATTTTAGGTGTAGGAATTGTAGGAGTAAATGCAGGCGAAATGATTGCTGAAGGAGTTGTTGCAATAGAAATGGCTGCAACCGCAAAAGATTTAGCTTTGTCTATACATCCGCATCCGACTTTATCAGAATCTGTAATGGAATCTGCCGAAGTATTTTTCGGACAATCAACTCATATGTATAGACCGAAAAAATAGTATAATAGTTTATAATTTTTCCTGAAAACGGAGTAAGTTGTTATTATAAAAAGACGCCCTAAAAAGGCGTCTTTTTTGTTATTACAGTTGAAGACTAATAATAATACATAGTCGGAATATTTCGCAGAAATTAATTATTTTAACATTACTTTTAATTCGATGAGTAAAGAAAAAATTCTCCTTATAGCCAATGATTACAAAACAACAGGGAACAGACAGGGGACTGACATGGAACAGTCAGGGGACAGACAAGTGGTCAGACAAGTGGTCAGACAGGTGGTCAGACAAGCAATTTTATAAAATCTTCTAAAATTCAAAGAAACGTTTTGATTCTTATTCAGGTAAATTCTTTTATTTCAAGAAGAGAAATTTCTAATTTGCTTAAAATTAATGAGTCCGCTGTTCAAAAGCATATTGTTGCTCTAAAACAGACGGGTTTAATTGAACTAATTGGAGGGGATTTTGGTGAACAATGGAAGATACCGATAGAAACTGAAAAACAAAGATAAAGTAATTTTTATAGGAATCGATTAGAGATTAACATAAATTCATTTTTCGAATATTATCTCTAATTATGTGATTGAAATTATTTTGAACAAAGGTCGTTGCGTTATAAATTGATGTTACCAAATCACATTGTTTATAAATAAACGGAGTGAATAAAACCGAAATGTTTTAAGAAAATTTATTTACATATTTAAATCATTTGTTAGTTAAATTTCATTTATTTTTTACAAAGTTAACTTGTGCTAAATTGATATAAACATGACGTAATTCGGTGTAACATCTTTAAAAATCTTTCCTTGATTTAAAATATTTGTTTATCTATATTTAAAGTTTAAATTGCATAAAAAAAGAGATAATTAGTGTTTAATTATAATATATCCCAATTGGAAAACGGAATAACCGTTATAACCGAAAATGTTCCGCATGTTAAGTCGTTTGCACTCGGTTTTTGGATTACATCGGGTAGTAGAGACGAAACAGACTCTATTAACGGGATAAGCCATTTTATAGAACATATGGTTTTTAAGGGAACAACTAAAAGAACTTCTCGCAAAATATCTGACGAAATTGAATCGGTCGGCGGTTATTTAAACGCTTATACTTCCAAAGAATTAACCTGCTTTTACGTTAGAGGCTTAGGTAAATATGCGGAAAAAAGTTTTGAAGTGATAAGTGACATGATTCAAAATTCGGTTTTTAAGGAGAGTGAAATAAAAAAAGAGGCAAATGTAATTTTAGAAGAATTAAAAGATGTTGAAGATACTCCCGAAGATTTTATTTTTGATAAATTTGAAGAAGTGATTTATGCGGGAAATTCATTAAGATACCCAATTTTGGGAAACGAGGAAAGTATCTTTACTTTTACGCATGAAATTCTAAGAGATTATAATTACTTAAGATATAATACAAATAATTTATTAATAGTTGCTTCCGGGGCAATAGAACATAATAAAGTTACCGAATATGCTAATAAGTATTTGACTAATTTAAAAGTCGGACAAAAAATAAAAAGATATCCTCTTCAGTTAAATCATCAAAATAATGTGTTTCTAAAAAAAGAAATTGCACAAATATATTTTTTAATGGGGAAAACGACAATTGGTTATAAAGATGATGATAGGATTAAGTTAAATATTTTATCAAACTTATTAGGAGAAACCAGTAGCTCGAGATTATTTCAAAGACTTAGAGAAAAAAACGGAATTTCTTATCAAATTAACTCATTTTTAAATTCATTTTCAGATATTTCGACAATCGGAGTTTTTTTATCCACGAATGAAAAAAATATGGAGAAAGCTTATAATTTAATTACTGATGAGTTTAAGAAGTTAAGAGAAAAACCGGTAAGCAAAAACGAACTTAATCGTGTTAAAGAATATTTGAAGGGAAGTTACTGGATGGGGCTTGAGAGTATGAGTAACAGAGCTTCAAGGATGGCTCATTCCTACATAAATTTTGGCAGAATTAAAAATGCCGATGAAACTATTCTATCAATAGATAATGTTACTATAGAAGATATTCAAGAATTTGCAATACGTGAGCTTGATGAAACTAAAATGTTAAAAATGATTGCAGGTAAGAAAAATATGCTTGCAAATATCGATGTTGAAAATAAATTTGAGGAAATACAGATTTAATGGGAAAACTTACTATAAACGGTAACGATTACGAATTTAAACCCGGTCAAACAATTATTGAAGTTGCAACGGAAAACGGGTTAGATATACCCCATTTTTGTTGGCATCCGTCTCTTTCTATTTCGGGTAATTGTAGAATGTGTTTGGTTGAAGTTGAAAAAATGCCAAAGCTTGTAATTGCATGCTCAACTTATGCCGCAGACGGAATGGTTGTAAATATAAATTCGCAAAAATCGGTTGATGCAAGAAAAGCAGTTATGGAATTTATTCTAATAAACCATCCTTTGGACTGCCCTATTTGTGACGAAGCGGGTGAGTGTAAGTTACAAGATTATACTTATAGCCATAGTGTCGGCGAAAGTCGTTTTGTGGAAGAAAAACAACATAAAGAAAAACGTGTACAATTAGGACCTCGTATTGTTTTTGATGGTGAGAGATGTATTTCCTGCAGTCGCTGTATCCGATTTTCTGCAGAAGTTGCAAAAAAGAATCAGCTTACTTTTGTTAAACGTGGTGATAGAGTAACTATTAATACTTTCCCGGGTGAAAGTTTTGATAATAATTACACGCTAAATTCAACTGATATATGTCCTGTGGGGGCATTAACTAGCAAAGAATTTAGGTTTAAATCAAGAGTCTGGGAAATGTCATCAACCGAATCGGTATGTGTCGGTTGTTCGAGAGGATGTAATACCGAAGTTTGGGTAAGAAATAACGAGGTATTACGATTAACTCCTCGCAATAATCCCGATGTAAATAGTTATTGGATGTGTGATAAAGGAAGATTAGAAACTTTTAAACATGTAAATAATCAAGATACAAGAATAGACGGTAGCTTTATTAAAGAACACAATAAGTTAGTAAAACATGAATTGTCAAACACTTTAAAGAAGACGGCAGAAATCTTAAAAGAATATAAAGCTAATGAGATTGCTTTTGTTACCAGTGCATATGAAACAATTGAAGATAACTATTCATTATTCAAATTGGCAAAATTATTGAATATTGAAAATATAATTTTGTCTGAACATGTTGTTAAAGGGGATTGTGACGATATTTTGTTAACTGAAGATAAAACACCTAATCTTAACGGCGTTAAATTAATATTCAATAAAACTAAAGACATTAATTATTTGGTTGAAAATATTGAAAGCGGGAAAATTAAGGCAGCCGTAATGTTAGATTCCAATTTCGATGAAGAGAATTTATTAAAATCTTTAACCAAACTTAAAAACTTAATAGTATTTGCAACAAATAAAAACAAAATTACAGATATTGCTACAGTTCTAATAGGTGTTTCAACTTATGCTGAAAAGAACGGTACGTTATTAAACGGTTTCGGAATGTTGCAAAGAATTAAACCGGCAGTTGCAACAGAAGAACTAGATAGAGCTTTGGATAATTTGAGCCAAAGCCGTTGGGATAAATTCGGAACAAAATTTGACCGCTGGATGCAAGGTAAAAAATATGATGTAAAACCGAGTTGGAAAATTATTACCTTGCTTAGCAGTAATTTAAAAAGTAAGTTTAATTTTACTATGGCAGAAGAAGTATTTAACGAAGCGGCTACTAATATTAAGCCATTAAACGGCTTGAATTATGATGTAGTTGGGGAAAAAGGCGTAAAGTTAAAATTTTAATTAACTTACATAATAAAGAAATTTAGGATTTTTATATAATGATATTAGAAACAGTAATAATTTCGTTACTTAAAATTGTTTTTGTTTTGGCGGTTTTATTATTAACCGTTGCATATGCGGTTTATTTTGAAAGGAAAATTGCTGCATGGGTTCAAAATCGTATAGGACCCAATAGAGTTGGTCCGCTTGGCTTACTGCAACCTTTTGCCGATGTGTTTAAGCTATTATTAAAAGAAGATATCGTACCCGAAAAATCAAATAAGTTTATACACACATTAGCACCTATTATTGCTTTAATTGTTGCTTTTTCAACCTATGCGGTTATACCGTTTGGTCCTGAAGTTACGTTATTCGGATATAAAGTTTCTTTGGTAGTTGCTGATGTAAATATCGGAATTTTATACGTGTTAGCCTTGACTTCTTTAGGAGTTTACGGAATTACTTTTGCAGGATGGTCATCAGGAAGCAAATACTCTTTATTCGGAGGAATACGTTCTTCTGCTCAGATGATTTCTTACGAAGTATCAATGGGGTTTTCGGTAGCGGGTGTAATTATGTTAGCCGGAAGTTTAGAGCCTACAAAAATTGTTGCATATCAATCAGGTTTAATGTGGAATGCATTTACACAGCCAATCGGCTTCATAACATTTTTAGTGGCAGCATTTGCCGAAACAAATAGAATGCCTTTTGACTTACCTGAAGCTGAACCGGAGCTTGTAGGTGGTTATCATACAGAGTATAGCAGTATGAAATTTGCAAGTTTCTTTTTGGCAGAGTATGCAAATATGATTGTTGCCTGCGGAATTATTACTACATTGTATTTAGGCGGCTGGCAAGTCCCTTATTTAGAAAAACTGAATTTAGGTGAATTTTGGACTCCTATTATTCAAGTTATGGCGTTTTTTGTAAAAATAGGAGCAATGTTATTTTTTATGATTTGGGTTAGATGGTCTTTGCCTCGATTTAGATACGATCAGTTAATGAACTTAGGATGGAAAGTAATGTTTCCATTAGCATTATTAAATGTAATTTGGGTTGCATTTTTAATTATGGGATTAAATTTATAATAGGATTATTATGAAAGGCAATTATAGAAAAAAAGATTTAAGCTTATTGCAAAAAATGTATATTCCCGAAATAATGAAGGGACTTGCACTCACTTTTAAAAATATGTTGCGAAAACCGGTTACAATGGAATATCCGGAAGTTAAGTTCGTTCCTCCTGCTTCTTATAGAGGGAGACCGGTTTTAGTACAAGAAGAAAACGGATTAGGGCGTTGTGTGGCTTGCGGATTATGCAGCCGTGTTTGTCCTGCTTTGGCTATTGAAGTTCAAGCAGCAGAAACTGAATTAGAAAAAGAAAGATATCCGATTAAGTTTGAAATTAACATGTTAAGATGTATCTTTTGCGGGTTTTGTGAAGAAGTGTGCCCCGAAGAGGCTATTGTAATGAGTAAAGATTACGAACTTGTTTTTACTAACAGAGAAGATGCAATTTTTGGTAAAGATAAATTATATATGCCAATTAAGGATTTACAGGATAGAATTGAGTTTTTAAGAAAAAACAAATAAAGATTTATTCGGTATATTATGGGATTTAGACTAATTATAGGTCTTTTTTTATTATTATATTTAAATAATTATGCTCAATTTTTGAACAGCATAAATTTTCCTATATATGCTTGTAAAAACTCGAATATTCAAATATCTTTTAACGGCTCGTTTAGCGACGATGATTATGATTCTGTTTACTTATATTTAATAATAGATGATGATATCCAATTATTAAAATCTCAAATAACTACCGGCGAAAATTACATATCTTTACCCACTAGTAGCGAAAAGAATAGTTATGGCAATGTTAATAAAATAACAATTGATAAAAGTATTGTTCATAAATTAAAAAATGCCCCTTTTCAACTATTATTAACTTTAAAGGGGAGCGATGATCCTCTGGTATCTGTTAAATATGTTTGGGGTGCTATACAGGGAAAAAAACGAGTATTATTTAATTCTTCTTTTCTCGAATCAAAAAATAATAATATACCGACTATAATTAATATCGCTTTTTATGATAAAGGGAATAAAGCCGGAAATTTATTATCAGTTAAAAAAAATGGTTATTTTAAAGTACCGATCGGGTTGTCGGAAGATAACATACTTGTCGAATTTTGGGCAAAAAATAACTCAATAGGCAGTAAATTTGGGTTGATTGATTATTCCGGTAATTATGAAATTTTTAATGTCGCATTAGCAAAATTCTATTTTTTGCAAATCAATAAACATAATGATGAACTGTTTTATGATGATTACTTTATTGACAAATATCAATGGAATTACTACTGTATAACATTAAACAAAACAGAAAATAAAATTAAAATATACATAAATGAAAAGCATTATTATTCCTTTGAAATGCAAGAAAATTTTGGACATGGTGAATTTTATTTTTGGTTTGATAATACAGACGGGAACGGAATAATAGAAATAGATAAATTTAGAATATATTCATTAAAAGATAAAATTGAAGATATTTTCAAAGAAAAGTTTTTTAACACTTACTCGTTTGAAAACAGCAAGTTGCTTTCATCGTTTGACTTTGACGAGTCAAGTATAAATAAACTTATCGGAAGGAATAATTTAAAAACATATAATTGTGATTTATATCTTTCATCAGCTCCTATTTTTACTGATTTACCCGAGCTTGGTGTTGAAGTTTATTCCGGGTTTTACACAATTAAATGGGAAAATAATAACAAAAATTGCAAAATGTTTGTTTTAGAAAGATCAGAAAATGGTTCAAATTTTTATGAGATTTATAGAGTTGAACCGAGCGGTGAGGACGAAGAAAAATTTATCTATACAGATTCTAAAACTACCGAGGGGAAAGTATTATTTTACAGGCTAAAACAAATTGATAAATTGGGAAAATTTATTTATTCAAGTACAATTAAAGTCGGGGTTTCGGCAAAAGAAATTCTAGAATTGAAACCAAATTTTCCTAATCCTTTTAATCCTACGACAGAAATAACGGTTTTTATGTTGGAGGAAGCAGAAGTAGAAATTATGATTTATGATATTACCGGAAAAGAGATAGAAATTTTATATAGAGGACAACTTAACAAAGGTACGCACATATTTAAATTTAACGGTAGTGAATATCCGTCAGGAATTTATTTATGTAAAGTTAGTAGCGGTCAGGTGTTAAAAGTGCAAAAGATGATCTTAACAAAATAGAAGGGTATTTATGTTTTCAAAAGTTTTTTCTGCGGCAACATACGGAATAGATGCGTTTGTTGTTGAAGTAGAAACTCATTTCGATAGAAAATTACCTTCATTTACAATTGTCGGTTTACCCGATAATGCGGTAAAGGAGAGTAGAGAAAGGGTTTCGGCGGCAATTATTAACAGCGGGTATGAATTTCCGGTAATTAAAATAACAGTAAATTTGGCACCTGCCGATATAAAAAAGGAAGGAAGTTCATTTGATTTACCCATTGCAATCGGTTTATTGGCAACTAGCGGGTTAGTAAAAGATACTTTATTAAATGATACAATAATATTAGGCGAATTGGCTTTAGACGGTGTTTTGCGTAAAGTTCACGGTGGTTTACCTATTGCTGTAGAGGCAAAAAGGCTTGGATACAAGAGAGTGATTTTACCGATCGATTCCATTAAAGAAGCAAGCATAGTTGACGGAATTGAAGTTTATGGAATGAACAACTTAAGTGAAGTTGTAGGCTTCTTAAATGGGGATACAGATCAAAAGCCGGTATTTACTTCAGTAGATGAAATATTTGGTCAAATTAACTCTTATCATCTCGATTTTAACGATGTAAAAGGACAGGAGAACGTAAAGCGATCATTAGAAATAGCGGCGGCAGGCGGTCATAATATATTAATGATTGGACCACCGGGAAGCGGTAAAACAATGCTTGCGAAACGTTTTCCGACAATTCTTCCTCCATTAACTTTTGACGAAGCATTGGAAACTACAAAAATTCATTCTGTTGCCGGGTTAATGCCTTCGGATAAAGCTTTAATTACCGAAAGACCGTTTAGAAGTCCTCATCATACTGTTTCGGATGCCGCATTAATCGGCGGAGGAACAATACCACGACCGGGAGAAGTTAGCTTTGCCCATCATGGAGTATTATTTTTGGATGAGCTGCCGGAATTTAAAAAGAATGTGTTAGAAGTATTACGCCAACCTATGGAAGATTATAAAGTAACGATCAGTCGCTCTAAACTATCGCTGGACTTTCCGGCAAATTTTATGTTGGTTGCCGCAATGAATCCTTGTCCTTGCGGTTATTTTACGGATCCTAACAAAGCTTGTACGTGCACTACCCCAATGATACAAAAATACATGTCCAAAATTTCGGGACCATTATTAGATAGAATAGATATACATATTGAAGTTCCGGCAGTTAAATATAAAGAACTCTCATCTTCCGAAAAGGGAGAAAGTTCCGAAGAAATTAGGCAACGTGTTATTAAGGCAAGGCACACACAGATTAAAAGGTTTTCCCATTATAAGCATATTTTTAATAATGCCGATATGGGAACTAAGGAAGTTCGAAAATTTTGCGTGCTTGACGAAACTTGTACCGAATTATTAAAAAACGCAATGACCAAGTTAGGTCTATCTGCCAGAGCATATGATAGAATATTAAAAGTAAGTCGTACAATTGCGGATTTAGAAGGGGTGGAAAACATAACTCCTGCTCATATTAGCGAGGCAATTCAATATCGAAATTTAGATAGGGAATTTTGGAAATAGTATAAAAGGAATATTGGAATAATTTTTAGATTTTGCTATCCCAAAAAACATTCTTACTATTTATTATATAATAAATTATGGCGACTTTAAAACTAAAAAAGCTCCGAATTTTCGGAGCTTTTTTTTGAGGCGGCGATCGGATTCGAACCGATGAATAAAGGTTTTGCAGACCTTCGCCTTAGCCACTTGGCCACACCGCCTTATACTAAAAAATCCACTTTTTACAGTGGATTTTGAGGAGAGCGGGAAACGGGACTCGAACCCGCGACATCAACCTTGGCAAGGTTGCGCTCTACCAACTGAGCTATTCCCGCATGACATTAAATATCATATTTAGGACTTCTAAAATAATAACAAAAAAACGAAAAAGCAAGCAAAAAAAGATATTTTAATAAAATTATTTTCTGCTTCCGTGAATAAATCCTCTATATGGTCTGCTATGGTGTACCGTAATGAAAGCTTCGTTATCAATAGATTCGATAATGCTCATAACTTTTTTGAAATCTTTTCTTCTAATTATCAAAAAAATTATTGCTACTCCTCCTGTTCCCCCTTCTCCCGGAATAATTGTAACACCAAAGTTTGAAAGCCTTAATGTATCAACTATTTTATCTGTATAATATTTACTAATAACATTTAATTGTACAAAGCCGAGAGCAATCTTTTCTTCTACGGTTATCCCTAAAATGTTTCCTAATGCAAAGCCTAACGAATAGCCGATTAAGTTAATAGTTACATCCATATGACCGACAATAAAACGCATTGCAAAGATCCAAATTAAAACTTCTATAAAACCGGCAGCAGCAGCCAAATATTTTTTACCTTGATTAACTAAAATAATACGGAATGTTCCGACAGTAACATCGCAAATACGCATTGCCATGATCATTGTGGCACCTAATAACGCTTCAACCATATAAATCCTATAAATTTAAAATTCATATTCAAATTTAATAAAATTAATTTTTATCTTTATGTTTAAAATATAAAAAATTGTGCAAAATAATGAGTACTTACTACCGCGAATTATTGATAGAAAAATTAAAGAAAAAAGGGATATCCGACGAAAAAGTATTAAAAGCCATTTTTACCGTTGATAGAAAAGAATTTTGTATTGAACCTATGAAAATTCATGCTTATGAAGATAATGCTTTACCAATAGGAAGCGGACAGACTATATCACAACCTTATACGGTAGCTGTTATGACAGAGGCACTCAATATCAAAAAAGGGGATAAGATATTAGAAATTGGAACCGGAAGCGGTTATCAAGCTGCAATTTTATATGAATTAGGTGCCAAAGTGTTTACAATTGAAAGACAATACGATCTATATACAGAAACTTTAAAGTTGTTTGAAAAACTTAATTTACGGATTGCCGCAAAATGGGGGGACGGAACTTTAGGGTGGCCCGACTACGCTCCTTATGACGGAATTATTGTTACTGCAGGGGCACCTTCAATAAATAAAAATCTTTTTAAGCAACTTGCAGTTAACGGAAGATTAATTATGCCTATTGGTGATAGAGAAACTCAGGAAATGCACATTATTACTAAAATTAGCGAGAAAGATTTTAAACTTAAAAAAATTCCGAATTTTAAATTTGTTCCTCTTATTGGGATGGACGGATGGGAAGACAAGTAATAGTTATTGCCGGTCCAACTTGCAGCGGAAAAACATCAATAGGAATTAAGCTGGCAAAAGTTCTTAAAGGAGAAGTGATTTCTGCTGATAGCAGACAAATTTATAAATACTTGAATATAGGGACGGCAAAGCCAACAAAGGAAGAGATGAACGGAGTTAAACATCATTTAATTGATTTTCTCGAACCGGATGATGATTATAATGTAAGTCTATTTGAAGAAGATTCATTAAGCATTATTAACGATTTATTGAATAAAAACATACAGCCAATAATTGTAGGCGGAAGCGGTTTATATATTAAAGCTGTTACGGAAGGAATATTTGAAGGAGCCGAAACTGACGAACAATTAAGACTAAGTTTGAAACGTAGAATGGAAGATTTAGGAGCTCAAGCTTTACTTAATGAATTGAAAATTGTTGATCCGGAAAGTGCCGCAAAAATGTTACCGACTAACCACAAAAGGATTATTAGAGCATTAGAAGTATTTTATTTAACAGGCAAAACAATAAGCAGTTTACAAAAAGAATATAAGCGAGAAAGTGATTACACTTTTATTAAATTTATGCTTAATTATGAAAGAGAATCATTGTATAAACGAATTGAAAAAAGAGTTGATAAAATGATAGAATTTGGGCTTGTGGAAGAGGTGAAAAAAATTGTATCTTTAGAGTTTGATAGAAATTTGAATGCCTTAAATACAGTCGGTTATAAAGAAATATTTGATTATTTGGATAATTTTATTAATTTGGAAACAGCTGTTGAATTGATAAAAAGAAATACAAGAAGGTATGCAAAAAGACAATTTACTTGGTTTAACGGTCAAAAAGACTTTGTTAAAATTGATATTGATGATAATACAAATTTAGACGAAGTTATTAATATGATAGTAAAAAAATGAATAAATATAAAGACGGAGTAACCCATGTTTGAAGAAAAATTAAAACAATTAGAGGAATACAATCTAAGAAGTGAAAATTTAAGAGGTTATCTTTAAGTTACCTAATAAAGAACTCCAAATAATTGAATTAAAAAATAAAACGGAATTACCTGGTTTTTGGAATGACCAGAAGAACGCTCAACAGATACTTCAAGAAATAAAAGGTTTGGAACTGTGGGTAAATAGCTGGAATGAATTAGACCAGAAGATTAAAGATGTTCGAGATTTTATTGAGCTTGCAGAAGCAGAACAGGACGGATCGCTTGAAGATGAGATAAATGCAGAATTTTCTAAACTTGACGAATTACTCGGAGAGCTTGAATTTAAAAGCATGTTAAGCGGCAAAGATGATACAAAAAACTGTATTTTGACAATTCATAGCGGTGCAGGCGGAACTGAAGCCCAAGACTGGGCTGAAATGATAATGCGCATGTATTTACGCTGGGGTGAAGCTAATAACTTTAAAATGACTATTCTTGATGTATTAGACGGAGACGGTGCGGGAATTAAAAGCGCTACGATTGAAGTAGAGGGAGAATATGCTTTCGGTTATTTAAAAGCAGAAGGAGGCGTACATAGATTAGTAAGAATTTCACCTTTTGATGCCAATAAACGAAGGCACACGTCTTTTGCGGCTGTTTCGGTAATACCCGAAGTTGATGATACAATCGAGATAGATATTAATATGGCTGATGTAAGAGTAGATACATATCGCTCCGGCGGAAAAGGAGGACAGAACGTTAATAAGGTTGAAACTGCTGTAAGGTTAACACACATACCGACAGGAGTAGTAGCAGCTTGTCAAAGTGAAAGATCTCAAAACCAGAATAAAGTGAACGCTTTAAAATTATTAAGATCCAAACTATATCAAATAGAATTAGAAAAACAATTGGCGGGAAAAGAAGAAATAGAAAAAAATAAAATGAAAATTGAGTGGGGTAGTCAAATACGTTCTTATGTGTTTCATCCTTATAATCTTGTAAAAGATCATCGTACCGAAGTTGAAACAAGTAATACTCAAGCTGTAATGGACGGTGATATAAATATGTTTATAAAATCATTTTTATTAAAATTTTCACAAAATTAAATAATAGAGGGGAAAATGCAAAAATTATTTCAAAAAGGTGAGATAATATCACACGAGGGGGAATTAAATTTCGACCTTTATATTCTTGCGGAAGGTAAAGTCGGAATTTATAAAAAAAATATTTTAATAAGGGAGTTTGATAAAAGAGGAACAATTATCGGTGAGATGAGCGTGATCTTAAAAACTCCGCGAACAGCAACTATCAGAGCAGTTGAAAATTGTACAATGTTAGTTCTTAAATCAGATTTAGATTTGCTTATTAAGTGTAACCCTGATGTAGTGAAAAAAATAATTAGAAGTTTAGCGGAAAGGTTGAAAGATATTACCGAAGAATATTATCAATTATCAGAGAAAGTATTAAAGGAAGAATTGTTAAATAAAGAAACGGAGTAATTATGAAGTTTTTTACGGAGTATATGTGGTTTAACACTCAAAAAAAACGCGAGTATATTAATATTACCAGAGATGTTGAAAAAGTTTTGGAAAGAAGCGGTATAAAAGAAGGGATGATCTTAGTTTCCGCAATGCATATTACTGCCGGAGTTTACGTTAATGATGCAGAGTACGGATTAATACAAGATATTGATGAATGGCTTGAAAAACTTGCTCCGTTTAACCCAAATTATCGCCACCATAATACGGGTGAAACAAACGGTGACGCTCACCTTAAAAGTTTACTTGTTCATCATGAAGTAGTTGTACCTATTACCAACGGTAGATTAGATTTTGGACCATGGCAACAAATATATTATGCGGAATTTGACGGAAGACGGAAAAAAAGATTAATTATTAAGGTTATGGGTGAGTAATGAAAAAATTGATTAGCTTATACATTACTATTATTTTATTCTCTTCGGTTAATCTTTTTTCTCAAAAGGATGATTATTTATTCTTAACGGATGAAGATGTAAAGAACGGAGCTCATCACTCAAAACATTTTGAAATTTTTTCGAAATATTGTGAGGGATATAATCTTGACATACTAAAAGCAATGGACATTATCCAGCAAAGTGCACCGGATGGCGGGGGATATTTTATTGGGATTAAAGCAAATCCGCCTGAATCACCTATCGGTTATAATTTAAAATTGTTAGGTAACGAATTACTTAAAGCCCCCAGAACCACAAGTTATTGTAGCGGTGCTAGTTATGCCGTATTCATAGAAGCATTGAATTTAATTTTTGCTAACGAAGAAAAGAAGATTTCAGATGAGAATATTGAAGCTATAAGGTTACAAGAACCGGACGGCAGTAGAAGAGAAGATGATATAAAATTCTGGGGTAAATGGAATACAAACGGTTACGGTAACCATATTGCATTGGTTCAATACTCCGGAATCGGCAAACAAATAAGTGCCAAAGAAGCAAGACCGGGTGATTTTGTTAATATTAGCTGGAAAAACGGCAATGGGCATAGCACAGTATTTTTGGGTTGGTACATAGATGAAGATAAAGATACAAACATGGTATATTTTAGTAGTCAAAAAGCCACAAACGGAATTGGGGATCAAATAGTTGACGTTAAAAGTATTGCAGAAGTAATGTTCGTAAGGTTAACAAACCCGGAAGACTTATTCAGCGTTAAATTTAATGAAAATGTTGTTAATAATATTAAAGGAGAAATTTTATTTGAGGGGGATAAGTGAAAAGGATTTTTTTTCTCGTTTTTTTTTGTACAACTATATTAATTAATGCTCAGTCGGAAAATAGTGATATAATTGCCGGTGTTAGGGCAAGCCGAATACTTTCAAGTTATCCTAACAATCAATTCCCTTCTCCGTTATATTGGTCAAATGCAAGTGAATTTATTAGTGATAAATTTACCAACAGTAATAGTGCAGCCATTTGGATTGTAAGTTTATATTTATCGGGGGGGTACACTCAGCTTAATTTCCCAAATCCCGGCGGTAGTTATCAATATGTTTATTTTATTAATAACGACCAAAACGAATCTTATTTAACACTATTCGACCAGAAAGGAATTAAAGTGTGGTTGCAGGTTGAACCCGGAGCTGCTAAAATTGATACTTTAATCCACATTGTGTTAAATAAATATAAGCACCACCCTTGTGTTGCAGGCTTTGGAATTGATGTTGAATGGTATAATACTCAATCTGTCCCAGGAGGTCAAAAAGTTACTGACGCCGAAGCGAAGCGTTGGGAAAACAAGGTTAAATCCATTGATTCAAATTATACTTTATTTTTAAAACATTACGGACAAGCATGGATGCCTCCGACCTATAGGGGGAATATATTGTTTGTTGACGATAGTCAAGATTTTACTTCATTAAATTCTATGGTATCAGAGTTTAAATCATGGGGGAATAGATTTAAACCGAATAAAGTTGCTTTTCAATTTGGTTATCCTGTAGATAAGCCATGGTGGAGTAAATTAGCGGATCCTGTTAAAACCATCGGAAATGCTCTTTTATCAAACGTATCAAATTGTTACGGTGTATTTTGGGTGGATTTTACTTTGAACGATGTTTATCCGGTTACTTCAATTGATGAGGATTTTACAGTTATTCCGGAAAAGTTTATAGTTTCAAACAATTATCCTAATCCGTTTAATCCTATTACAAAATTTACGGTAAATATTCCTAACGAAGGGAATATTTTATGTGAAGTATATAATATTAACGGAGAAAAAGTAGAAGAGATATTTAATCATAGTATTCAAGCAGGTATTCATGAATTTACTTGGGATGCCGAAAAAAGTAGTTCGGGGATTTATTTATTAAAAGTAAGCTATACTGATTTGCAAAATAAAGTTTTTAACAAATTAAATAAAATGTTGCTAATTAAATAACTTAACGAGGTTATTTTGAAAAAGTTACTAATTATAATTCTAATTTTAAGTGTTAAATATCTTTTAGCTCAAAACTATTATTATAAAAATTATAATGTAGATAACGGACTTTCTCAAAATAATGTAACTTGTATTTTACAAGATCATTTAGGGTTTATGTGGTTTGGTACAGATGACGGGCTTAATAAATTTGACGGATATTCTTTTTTTGTTTATAGGCGTGAAAGTAATAATAAAAATTCGATCGGTAATAATAGTGTTACATCCCTAATTGAAGATAATTATAAAAACATTTGGGTTGGAACACAGAACGGTCTGTATAAATATGTTAGACAAGAAAATAAATTTGTTAGGATAAAACTTCCCTCTGTTATTAGTCAAGATAACGTAATAAGCAAAATGTCTATATACGGCGATAATTTATGGGTTGGCACGGCTAATAGTTCTATTCACAACGTTAATGTAAAAAATAATACCATAACTACTTATTTAACCGTGGATGATAAAGGAAATGTTGTTGTAAATAATCATATATATTCTTTATATGCATTCAATGAGGATTATGTTTTTGTAGGTACAAAATATACCGGTTTAAACATAATATTTCCTAAAAAGAATCAAATTATACACAAAAAGATACATAACGAAAAAACCGGAATTCAGGAAACAATAAATTTTGTTGCTACAATAACAAAACTATCGGAAAGGAGTATTATAATAAATACGGATTCAAATTATCCTTTGGTTGTTGATGTTAAAACGTTTAAAAGTAGTTTATTAATTGAACCAAATTATTTAGATAAGTATAGAGTAGGTTATAGTTTAGATTTTGTTAGAGATAACGAAAATGTTTTAATTGGTAGTAACGGTAGTTATTTGATTTCATATAATCTTAGTACTAAAAAAATAAAAGAATATAAAGATAACTTGGGTAAAGTAAAATGGTTTAATGTTGTTAATGATGTTTTTATTGATAGTGAAAGTTGTTATTGGATTGCGACTTCAGGTACGGGGGTCTTTTATTATAATCCTCAAGTAAAACAGTTTGTAACGTTAAACTATTTGGAAGACCAGAAAAAAGGGTTAAGATTTAGCAGTATAAGAACCTTATACCAATCTAAATCGGATGAAATATGGGTAGGAGGTTACGGCGGACTTACAAAGCTAAATACAAAAACTTTAGAAGTAAAAGACTTTGCAAAGCTTGCAATTAATATTGGTGAGCCGAATAAGAAGTATAAATTTATTCCTTCGGAAAATATTTATAATATCACACCGGATTTTTATGAACCAAATAGATATTTTTGGGTGGGAACCGAAGGACAAGGATTATTTAAGTTTGATCAAATAAAAGAAGAATTTACCGCTCTGGTTTATTCTGATAAGTACGGTAGAGATATAGATGGTGAATTACAGGTTTTTGCAACGGTTTTTGATAAAAACGGTAATATGTATGTGGGAACTTCGGCGGGTTTAATTCGATTTTCGGAAAATTATACTAAGGTTACTAAGTTCAAACATGATGCGTTTGATATAAAAAGCATTCAACCCGGAAGAATTCGCACATTATTGGTTGATAGTGATAATATTTTGTGGATTGGTTCCGATATTGCCGGTTTATCATATTATAATGAAGATGAAAATCGATTTGTAAAATTTCCTATAGATAATGAAAATCATAATTCACTAAGTAATGCCAGAATAAATGATATTTTTGAAGATAGCAAAGGGAGACTTTGGATTGGAACATGGGGAGGGGGACTTAATTTACTTAATAAGGAATCCGGTGTTTTTACGTCTTTTTCCACAAAAGACGGCTTACCGAATGATGTTATTTATTGTATTTTGGAGGATGATGAAAACAATTTATGGTTGAGTACTAATTTAGGATTAACAAGGTTCGATTTTCAAAAAAAAAGTTTTGTAAACTTTGATGTTAATGACGGATTACAAGCAAATGAATTTAATAAAAATGCAAGTTTTAAAGGTAAAGACGGAGTTTTATATTTCGGCGGAGTAAAAGGGATAACATATTTTAATCCAAAAGGTATATTAAATAATAGGATTAAACCGAACGTTGTGTTAACTTCTTTCAAAATATTTAATAAACCTTCTTTATCAAATCGAGATATAAATCTTATAAAAGAAATTGAAATTTTATCTGAAGATATAGTTTTTAGTTTTGAATTTGCGGGATTGAGCTATTATCAACCTTATAAAAATAGATATAGATATAGGTTAGTAGGGTTTAGTAATGATTGGATAGACTTAGGTACAAAAAGGGATATTACTTTTACAAGTTTAGAACCGGATACATATTATTTAGAAATTATTGCCTCAAATAACGACGGTGTTTGGAATGAAAAGCCCTTTGTTCTTAAGTTAGTTGTTATCCCTCCGTTCTATAAAAGTTGGGCATTTTTAACTCTAGTGTTTTTTATATCCGGAGGAATGATAGTCGGTTTTGTTTATTTCAAAATTCATGAAAACAGGAAAAAGAAAGAAATTCTTGAAAACTTGGTTAATCAAAAAACTAATGAACTACTTAAGTCTAATTCAGATTTACTTCAAGAAATTAATAAAGAAAAAGCACTAATAGAGCAACTTGAAAAGGCAAAAGCAGAAGCAGAGAAAGCAGATAAAGCGAAAAGTTTATTTTTGGCTAATATGAGTCATGAAATTCGTACTCCGATGAATTCGGTAATAGGTTTTGCTGAGTTGTTAAAATTAAATATAAAAGATTCAAAATTGTTAAATTACGTTAATTCAATTATTGGTAGCGGTAAAGTATTATTAGCATTAATTGATGATATATTAGATCTATCAAGAATTGAAAGCGGTTTATTTAAGCTGCACTATGATTTTATTGATGTGAATGATTTTTTTAATTATGTAGTAAATACCTTTGAATCGGAAACAAAGGAAAAGGGTTTATATTTAAAAGTAAATAAATCAGGTGTAGAAAATATATTAATTAATACTGATCCTGTAAGGTTAAAACAGATTTTACATAACTTGGTTAGCAATGCCGTCAAGTTTACAGATTACGGAGGAATTACCGTAAATTTTGAAGGAAGGATTTTGGAAAATGGAATTATGGATATTGAGATTTGTGTTACGGATACCGGAATCGGAATATCGGAACAAGTAAAAAATAAAATTTTTGACAACTTTTATCAAACGGACGGACACTCAACCCGCAAATATAGCGGAACTGGTTTAGGATTATCAATAACTAAAAATTTAACTTATCTTTTGAACGGAACAATAAGTTTAGAAAGTGAAGCAGAAAAAGGAAGTACTTTTATAGTTAGATTTTCAAATATTAGCTTCAAAGAAAAAACTAAAGAACCGTCTTTCGAAATTGATAATAACATTGATTTTGATGAAATTAAGTTTAACAATCAGTTAGTTTTAATAGTTGATGATACAGAGATAAATCGAAAACTAATTAAAGCATATTTAGCAGGAAATGATTTGCGTACTATTGAAACAAATAACGGTGAAGATGCCGTTAAAATGATAAAAGAAGACAAACCTGATATCGTGTTTATGGATTTAAGGATGCCGGTTATGGACGGATATGAAGCTTGTGAAAAAATAAAAAAAGATGAAAATCTAAAACACATTCCTATTATTGCATTAACTGCTGCAAATATTGATGAGGATGAACCGTTTATTAAAGAATCCGGATTTGACGGGTATTTAATAAAACCAATTCATAGAGAACGACTTATTGCCGAAATATATAAATATGTTAATACTGTACGAACACCAGCTAACAACGGTAGTAGAAAAAAACTTAAAGATGATTTTAAGGAAAAAGTAAATATTGACGAATTAAGAAAAAAAGAGATAAAAGATTTAATATTTATACTTAGGACGGCATATTTACCTAAAATATCCGGTTTATTGAATACAATGATAATTAATCAAATAGAACAATTTGCAAACGATATTGAAAACTTTTCGGTAAAGAATAACATTGAATTGATAAATGCATGGGCAAATAATTTAATTAATTATTTGAATAATTTTGATTTAGCTGCAATTATTAGAACATTAAATGACTTTGGCAACGTGATAGATGAATTGGAAGAAGAGATAAAATAAAATTTATGGATACTTGTTTTTCGATAACATTTAACAGATTTTGTATCGGTATAGTAAAAGACGAAAAATATTATTATTCTTCTATAAAAAGAATTGAGGAAGCAAATAATATATCTTTTAAAGAATAAATTTAATAACTACTTTTTAAATTACATCTAAAAGTTTATATTTTATTCTTATAAATATCTCAACTTAATGAATAACTATTAATGAAAATTAGACAAAATTTTGTAAATTTAAATTCTTGTTTAAAATATTATAGGATAAAATGTCCGCAACACCTTTAATGAGTCAATATCACAAAATAAAAATAGATAATCCGGATACTATTTTATTATTTAGAGTTGGGGATTTTTTTGAGACCTTTGACGAGGATGCAAAAATTGCGTCCAAGGTACTTGGCATAACTTTAACAAAAAGAGCAAACGGACAAGCCGGAGAGGTTCCCCTTGCAGGGTTTCCCC
>JAEXOD010000038.1 GCA_023447335.1 Bacteroidota bacterium | reverse complement strand
TATATTTACAGGCAAAATTAAAAAGATTAATGCGGGGATGTGGGTTTTGGCAGGGTTATCGTTATTATTATACATCTTTTATCCATATTAATTAGCGAGGAAAAAATGGACGAATTTATGAAAGCAGCTATTGACGAAGCGAAGTTAGGCTTACAAGAAGGTGGTATACCAATTGGTAGCGTACTTGTAAAAGACGGAGAGATTATAGGACGAGGCCATAATAGGAGAGTTCAAAAAGACGATCCTATAATTCATGCTGAAATTGATTGTTTACAAAACGCCGGAAGAATAGGTACTTATAAAGATACCATATTATATTCTACTTTAATGCCTTGTTATTTATGCGGCGGTGCAATAGTTCAGTTTGGAATTAAAAAAGTATATGCGGGTGAATCTGAAACTTTCCCCGGTTCAAAAGAATTTATGGAAGAACACGGTGTTGAAGTTATTAATATGGATTTAGACGAATGTAAAAATTTAATGAAAGAGTTTATCGAAAAAAATCCTAAACTATGGAACGAGGATATAGGAGAATTATAAATCAGGAGTTATAAATGGCTACTAAACAAGCTTTGGTTAAACATATAAAAGGGGTTACGTTTGCGGGTAAAGCGGATTCCAACCATTGGGTAATGATGGATGGACCTGAAAACTTTGGCGGAAGCGACGGAGCTATTCGACCGAAAGAACTATTGCTTTTAGCATTGGGCGGTTGTACGGGAAGTGATGTTATTACAATACTTGAAAAGAAAAGAATTAAGATTGAAAGTTTCGATATTAATCTTTCGGCAGAAGTTCAAGAGACTCATCCTCAAGTATATACGAAAATTCATATAGAATATGTATTTAAAGGTTCTAACATTCCGGAAAAAGATGTGGAAAGAGCAATAGAACTTTCACAAGATAAATATTGCAGTGTTACGGCAATGTTGCAAAAAGCTATAGAAATTACTCATAGTTTTAGGATTATTGAATGAAAGGTTACAAACATTTAGATTCTATAACTGCTTTTTTTGTAGCTATATTATTAATATCTAATATTGCATCAACTAAAATATTTCAATTTAGCTTTCTGTCTGTTGACGGCGGAATAATTGTTTTTCCTCTAAGCTATATTTTTGGTGATATTTTAACGGAAGTTTATGGATATAAAAGATCACGTAAAGTTATTTGGCTTGGATTCGGCTCGGCTCTCTTAATGTCTATTGTGTTAATTATTGTCGGAATGTTACCCGAATCGCATGATTGGGGAAAACAAAAAGCTTATATGGACATTTTAGGAACAACACCGAGAATAGTTTTGGCAAGTTTAATAGCATATTTTGCAGGTGAATTTACAAACTCGTTTATTCTTGCTAAAATGAAAATATTAACTAAAGGAAAGCATTTATGGGCAAGAACTATCGGAAGCACTGTTTTTGGGCAAATAATAGATACCGTTATTTTTAGCGTAATAGCTTTTGTGGGGTTATTGCCCACTTCAATACTGTTTGAAATTATTTTGGCAAACTATATAATAAAAACGGGTGTTGAAGTAATATTAACTCCGGTTACTTATAAAATAGTTTCATGGTTAAAAAGAGAGGAAAATGAGGATTATTATGATTACAAAACGAACTTTAATCCTTTCAACTTGAGTGATAATAATTAATTGAAGAAGGGCTCGTTAATATTGAAATTGAATAACGAGCCTTTTTTTAATTTTTGTCTTTAATTTTATCGGTGTAACTTATTCCGATTCCGCTTCCCGGATACCAGTGGTTTTCCGGTTCTTCTTTAAAGAATATAAATTTCCTGTTTGTTAAAAGAGAAAAATCCATAAGTTTTGTAGTACAATGAGCGTTATCGCCTAAGATAACTGCTCTCGATGAAATTTTATCTTTAATTGTAATATATTCGTCATATTCATAATCTGCACTATGATCGCTATCATTTATAAATAAATCAATTTTCTCTTCCAAATTTTGTAATGAATTTATAGAATCTCCGTATAAAATTTTTCCGAATTGTGTGTATTTTCCACCCAGTAAAAACCCGGCTGCCGGATTAATATCTGTACCGTAATAGTAACCGGGAAATCCCTCTTTTGTATTTCTTTCTAAAGCAGAAGTTAGAACACAACTTCCTAATCCTTTTTCAACACCTGTTTCAACAACAACCTTGGGTTTTAATATTCTAGTTAAAGCATACCAGCCTAACCTTCTACCGTATTGAGGAACAAAATCAGTGACAAAACTTCTATCACTATTTTTTGCAAAATTAACTATATGGTTAAAAAGATCTTTATCTCCTTCCAATTCGTTAAAGTACCCAACTACTTTATCGTATTGGGTGTTTGTTATCTCGGAAATAAGAGTGGCAAGATATTTTTTATTCATTACAGTTATAGGATAGGTGAAATTTGTTGTTTCTTTGTTAACAAATATCCACTTAAAAATGCTTTTGAATGTTTTACCATGATACTGAAACGGAATTCGCATTCTATACAATACCGAAGCTAAATAACGTAAGGGCGGCGTTTTTCTAATAATTGTTTTAAGCATTAGCACTAATTCTATTTTTAATTGAATGTTTAAAAATAGCACAATAATTCTTAAAATTCAATTATTCCCTATCTTTATATTTTAAATTTATGAAAATGCAGCATTATATAGGTTGGTATTTATTAATTAATTTTGAAGTGATTTTTGCCGATAACATTACTAACGGAATACCTCCGCCAGGGTGAACACTTCCTCCTACAAAATATAATCCCTTGTATTTGGGTGATCTATTTTGTTCTCTCATAAATGCTGCGATTTTATTATTAGAAGCAATACCGTATAAGCTACCTTTGTTACTCTCGGTTAATTGTTCTATATTTAGGGGGGATAAAGTTTTTTCAAACACGATATTTTTCGAAATATCAATATTTAATATCTTATTAATTTTTAAGATAATCTTTTCTTTACTTTTTAATAATTCCTCATTCCAGTTTTGCCCTGTGTTGTTTGGGGAGTTAATCATAACAAACCAATTTTCGTGTCCGTCAGGAGCATCTTTAAGGGATTCTTTAGAGGATATGTAGATATAAACAGTGGGATCATTAGGAACAACATTTCTGTTAAACAAATCATTAAATTCTTCTTCATAATTTTCAGAAAACAATATATTGTGCAGTTTTAATTGGTCATAATTGCCTTTTATTCCCCAATAAAAAACGAGTGCCGAAGAAGAAGACTCCAGTTTTTCGTATTTGTTTATCTTTGAATGATTTTTGACCGTTAACAAATTTTTATAAGTGTTTAATACATCTGAGTTGGAGACAACGATATCGGCTGAAATAAATTCTTCTCTATTATTCCTAAATATAGTGATACCGGTTATTTTATTGTTAAAAACAGATATATTTTTAACAGGGGTATTAAAATATAACTCGATTCCCTCATTAACGCATAAACTTGTTAAAGCTTCAACAAGTTTATAAATTCCTCCGTTAATAAAATATCCGCCTTTTTCGTTTTCTACATGAGAAATAATATTTAGTGTGGCAGGAGCTTTAAAAGGGTTACTGCCGTTATATGTTGCATATCTGTTAAAAAGCTGAAGTGTCTTTGGATCTTTAAAATATTTGGAATTTGCTTTTGCCATTGTTCTATTTGTATCAATTTTAGATAGATTAAATAAAGATTTTAAAGAATCTAAATTGAAATATGTTTTAATTTCGGTAAGGCTATTTTCCAAAAATATTTTATGAGTAAGGTCATATATATCATGTGTGTAATTAAAGTACTTCTTAAAACTTTCGGAAGTATCCAAAGTTTTATCAGTCATTTCTTTTATGAATTTATTTTTTTCGGAATAAGCATTTATTACTGTTCCGTCACAATAAAAGTATTTGCAAAGAATATCAAGTTTGTTATATTCTAAGAAATCTTTTATTTTAATTCCCAGATCATTAAATAATTCTTCTAAAACCCAAGGCATTGTAAAGAGGGAGGGACCTGTATCAAACCTGAAACCGGATTCGTTAATTTCGTTTGCTTTGCCCCCGGGTTTTTCGTTTTTTTCAAATACAGATACATCATATCCTAACTTTTTTAACCTTAATGCAGTAGTTAAACCGCCTATCCCGGCACCTATTATTATTGCTTTTTTTGCCATAACTTAAAGCTCAATTCATACATTGCAATATATAAACTTATTAACGAGAACGAATATAAAAAATCTTCTATCGGGATTGTAATAACTCTAATTCCCAATATTGCATTTGCACCGTATTCAATTATGGGAAGAGATGTAAAAAAATAGTTAAAAATAAAAAAGGGGATATAGCTGAAAAGGAGTAAATAAATAAATATTCTACTTTTTAAAAGGTAGGGCGTTATAAAATTAAGAAATAAAATTGTAACGCTAGTAAAAATAAGAACCGTAAAAGTATAATACTTACTAACAAAAAATAATGAAATTATAAAAAAAATCACTGATACAATTGTATAAAATAATTTATTATAGCGAAGATTAGCATCGTTAATATATAGCTTTGCTGTTTCATATAAAAATATAATACTATAGGGAACAGTAATAAAAAAAAGTATTTCTTCAATCGGAAGATAAAAAATTTTAAAGTTAAATATATAGTCTTGGTTAAAAAACCAATCTCCTCTAGCTGCAGCATAACTATCCCAAACAATAAAAATACCGGCAATAGGTAGTATAGCGAAGGTTAAATTCTTAAACTTCTTATAGTATTTAATTTTTGATTCAAATGATAGTATTAGCGGCACAATAATTATTAGTAAATTTAAGAATAAATAAGTACTCATTTAAGTGCCATATTATTTTTTAATTTCAATAATTCGGATGTTTGTTTTTCGTCTAATCTATCGCTATCAATTAAAAATTGTACCATTCCTAGTTGAATGTCGTTTGGTACGGATGTTTGTTTTCGTTTTATTAGTAAATTATAAATTGTATTTAAATCCGATTCCCTTTCATTACTATAACCGACAATTCCTGGGACATAGTGAAGAATTGAAAAACGCATAAACCTTATTTCTAAATCATCAGGATCTTTTTCAACGGCTTTATTAAATAATTCCATTGATTTAACAAGATACTTGTATTTAGTTGTTATCCAAAACGAATGCTTGCTATTTAATGCTTCAATTCCGGCTATATAAGCTAATATTAAAGCGGGATAATTATTTATATCATTCCCAAATTGACTTTTAATAAAGGAATTTAGTAATTCAATATCATTTTCATTTTCAACTGCCGAATAGTAAGTAGTTCTTAAAAATTGTAAATCACTATTTGAAATTGCAGTTGCATTTAAATTCTGAGTAAAAAATAAAATAATAATTATATAAAAAGTTTTCATATTATAAACTAACAAAAGCTCTAAACATTAGGAATAATTTTTTATAATCGGGCACTCTTACACGTTCTTTTTTTAACTGATTAATATTAAGTTTTGTAATTTTTAAGAATAACGAATTATAGTATAAATAAGCCGTATAAACGCCTGTTCTAACTCCTTTCGGTAGTTGTTTAATTCCCGCTAAAGCGTCAGAAAATTCCTTTTTAACTTCGTCTTCAAGCATTCTTTTACTATCGTCATCAATAAATATTTCTTTATCAACTCCGGGTAAATATATTCTGCCCCTTTCTTCTATATCGCTTTTTATGTCTCTAAGGAAATTTACTTTTTGGAAAGCTGCACCTAATTGTTTTGCTGCGAATTTTAATTTATTATAAAGTTCTGTATCGTTTTTTGTAAATACTCTTAAACACATTAAACCAACAACTTCTGCACTACCGTAAATGTATTTATCATAATTATCCCTATTATAAGAATGCTCCGTTAAATCCATTTCCATACTATATAAAAATGAATCTATTAATTCCCATTCAATGTTGTACTCATTTACAACTTTTTGGAAGGAATTTAATATAGGGTTAGTTGAAATTTTTAAATCTATTGCTAATTTTGTATCATCCTTAAACTTTTGCAAAAGTGCTTTTTTATCGAAATTATGAAATGTATCAACAATCTCGTCTGCTATGCGAACAAATCCATAAATTCCGTATATAGGATTTCTAAATTCTTTGGAAAAAAGTTTAATTCCCAAGCTGAACGATGTGCTATAAGCATTAGTTAATCTTTTGCTAATTTTATATGATAATTTATGATAATCGGCTGTGTTCATTTTGTATCCTCTCTGTAACTAATTTTGAACTAATAATAACCATTGGTAAACCGGTACCGGGAGTAGTGGAAGCCCCGACATAATAAAGATTAGATAATTGCTCATCTTTGTTATTGGGTCTAAAAGCCCCAACTTGATCAATGTCATGTGCCAAACCTAATCCGCTACCGCGATATAAATTCAAGGAATTTTGCCAATCAATAGGGGAAAGAATTTTTTTATACTCAATGTTTTGCAAAATATCGTAACCGATTCGATTTGATAAATCAGATATAATATTATTAGCTAATTCTTCTTTGTCACTCCAATCGGGTTTAAATCTTAAATCAGGAACAGGACAAAGTATAAAAACACTTTCATTACCTTCGGGTGCAAACTCGTTACCTGCTTTGCTTAAAACGTTAACGTAATAATAAGGTTTTTGAGGTGATATAGAAGAAGTAAATATCATATCTGCGTAACCTTTGAAATTATTACCCAAAAAGTAATTGTGATAATCCAAATTTTCTAATTTCCCTTTAACTCCTAAATAAATAGTAAAAGGGGCTAAAGTCCAATGCATCTTATCTAATTTTGTATCGGAATATTTTTTACGGTTCAATAATTTCCCTCTAAAAGAGGCAGCATCACTATTAGATACAATTATATCGGCTTTCCATTCTTTGCCGTTGCTATCAATTAAGGAAGTAACTTTATCATTATCAAATTTTAAATTTACAATTTCAGTGTTATAGATCAATTTAACATTTTGATCTTGTAAAATTTTTACAATTTCTTCTACCATTTTATACATCCCGCCTTCAACCATCCAATAACCGTTGTGCTTCATTTCAGTGTAATTCAACAAAGAGTAAATTGCGGGAGTTTGGAAAGGAGTAGAACCCAAGAAGAAAGCAACTAAAGAAAAAATCACTTTAAGCTCGGTACTTGTAAAAGTTTTATCAACTTCACTCCACATTGTTTTAAATAAATATGGAATATGTTTAAATGGAACAGTAGCAAGTTTTAAAATATATCCAAGTTTACTATCAAAATTACTTTTAACAACCTTGCCTTCGGTATCATGAAAAAACTGACCGGCACGACGTAAATATTTTTCGACTTTATATTTTAAATTGGGTTCAATATCTGCAAATTCTTTTTGTAATTTATCAAGATCTTTCCAAATTGTACGGGGAATATTGTTCCCTTCAAAAAAAACTTTATAAAGAGGATCTAATTCTTTCAATTTAATAGGATTTTGTATTTTAATAAAACTAAACAATTCATCAAGCTCATAAGTCATACTCATAAAAGATGGACCCATGTCAAATTTGTAGCCGTTTTCTTGTATAATGTTTAGTCTACCACCCGGTGTTGAGTGTTTTTCTAAAATTGTTACATCGTAACCAATGTGTTTAAGTCTTAGTGCAGTGGAAAGTCCGCCTAGACCGCTACCGATAATAATTGCCGTTTTCATATTCACTTATTGTTATTTAAAATTGTAACCAAATTCAAATTTATTTAGTTCCGATAATGAAAACAATATAAAAAAAGGCTTGAATTTTAAAGTAAAATATGTTATAATAAGACTTAATATGCTATTAATTTAAAATGGGGTAAAATTATGCAGACTATTAAAGATCTTGTTATAAACAAAAAGTTATATACGGTAAAAAGCGGTTCTACCATTTATGATGTTGTTAAATATATGGCTGCTCACAATTTTGGCTTAGTTCCTGTTTTAGATGATTCCAATAGATTAAAAGGAGTTTTTTCAGAGAGGGATTTAGTAAGAAGAGTAATAGATAAAGACCTTGATATTAAAACTACCGTTATTGATGATGTTATGTCAACCGAATTAACGGTTGCAAATATAAATGATAGTTATGAACTTTGTTTGAAAAAAATGGGAAGTAGCAAAGTAAGACATATTTTAGTTTTAGACAATGATAAACTTGTGGGAGTTGTTTCGATAAGAGATTTATTTGAAATTGATCGCAATTTTATGAAAGAAACAATTGAAGTATTAAACAATTATATATATTCGGCATAATATGACATATTTTTATGGTATTAGCGAAGAAGAGTTTAGTGAAGCGGAAAAGTATATAAACTATTATGTTCAAGGTGCATTCCCTATGGATAACGGGGATGGAGTTAATTGGTATGAACCGGTTAATCGTGCAATTATTTACTTGGATAGGTTCAATTTTCCGCGTTCATTAAGAAAATTTCTTGAGAAAAGTAGTTTCGAGATAAGGTTAGATACTTGCACTCTAGATGTTATTGACAACTGTTCCAATAGGGAGGAGACCTGGATTTCTGAGGGGGTTAAGGATATTTACCGAAAATTAATGAAGGTGAAAGTAGTCCATAGTGTTGAAGTGTTTCAAGAAGGGAAACTTGTCGGAGGGTTATACGGTTTAGCGATTATGGGAATGTTTATCGGTGAATCGATGTTTTCCTCTGTTCCTCAAGCTTCTAAAGCCGCGTTAGTTTATTTGGTAGATCACTTAAAGTGCAAGGATTACGCATTCTTGGATGTTCAATTAATGACTGAACACCTTCGTATGTTCGGAGCCGTTGAGATTGACGATGAAGAATATGACCGTTTATTAAATATAGCCCTTTCAAAGAACAACCTTTTTATCTAACTTTTTAGTATTTTAATCGTCTAAATTTCATTAAATAACTAATTAGGTAGATTATGAATGCGTTGGAAGTTAAAAACTTATCAAAATCTTTTAAAACAGTTAGAGCAGTTAACAATGTTTCGTTTTCTGTTCCTGAAAACTCAATATTTGGATTAATTGGGAGAAACGGAGCCGGAAAAACAACGACAATTAGAATGTTGATGAATATCTATCAACCCGATAGCGGAGAAATATTTTTGCGAGGTTCTAAAATTGGTGAGGAATTTAAAAGTAAGGTAGGATATTTACCGGAAGAACGCGGCTTATACAAAAAAATGAAAGTGCTGGAAACATTGCTTTATTTTGCGGAATTAAAAGGAAAATCCGCAAAAGAAGTTTCAAACAAGGCATTGTATTATTTAGAAAGATTTGATTTAAAAGATAGAGCAAATAGTAAAATTGAAGATCTGTCAAAAGGGAATCAGCAAAAGATACAATTTATTACTTCAATATTACATGAACCGGAATTTTTAATTTTGGACGAACCTTTTTCGGGATTAGATCCTATAAATACCAGTCTTTTAACCGAAATAATAATGGAGATGAAACAGAAGGGGAAAGTTATAATTCTCTCAACCCACTTAATGGACTTTGCCGAAAGATTATGCGATAATATTGCAATGATTGACAAAGGAAATATGATAATTAATGGTTCACTTACTGAAATTAAATCAAAATATGCAAACAAAAATGTTACGATAGAAGCAAAAGGGGATATGACTTTTTTGAATAACCTTTCGTTTGTTGAGCGAGTTGAAAATTTTGGTAATTCATTAGGAGTAAAAGTTAAATCTGAAAATGATATACAACTTTTATTGAAAGCATTAACAGAAAACAACGCGGTTGTAACTAAATTTGATGCTAATACAATATCTCTACACGAAATATTTGTATCCCTTGCAGGCAATGAAGTTAACGAAGAAAAAGGAGGGATTAAATAATGAACTTAAACAATATTATAACAGTAATAAAAAGAGAATTGAGGGACAAATTATATTCTAAAACTTTTATTTTTATGACATTGCTTATTCCCGGAATAATGGTATTATCAATCGGAGTGCAATCGTTATTTATGAGTATTGACGGTGATGAAGGAACACGAATACAAATAATAGCGGAAAGTAGCAAAGTAGGCGAAAAAGTAAAAGCAAAATTAGAAGAACTTCCTTTTATTAAAAGCGGATATTATAAAGTTAGTTTCTCTGAAAAAACCGAAGAAGAATTCAAAAAGTATTATACCGAAATACAACCACAGCTATTGGCTGATAGTAAATTAGGTTTAATGTATATTCCTGACAGTGTTTTATTTAATAAACAAGTTAAGTTCTATTCCAAAAACCCGATAAATAATCCACTGTTTATGAAACTTAAAGGTCCTCTAAACGAAGTTTTTGTCGATTTATATTTTGAGGGTAAAGAATTAACTAAAGAAGAAATTGACTTTGCAAGGTTAAGTGTGGATTTTTCGGGACTTAGAGTTACGGAAGAAAAGACTGCAAAAGAGGAAGGAGTAGGAAATTTAGTTATCTCTTTTGTGTTTACGTTTTTACTATACATTAGTTTGCTAATTTTGGGTCAGTTAATGATGAGAGCCGTAGTTGAAGAAAAGAATAATAGAATAGTTGAAATTATTTTATCTTCAATCAGTAGCAAAGAACTTATGGTAGGGAAAATATTAGGTTCAACTATTACCGGGTTAGCACAAATGGGTATCTGGCTAACACCGATAGTTTTAATAATTACGACAACTTGGTTTGCTTTACCTGCGGAATTAACTATTAATTTAAATGGATGGCAAATATTTTATTATTTATTAAACTTTTTAATGGGATTATTAACTTATTTAAGCTTATTTGCTACAATAGGTGCTATTTTTGATAATGACCAAGATGCTCAGTCGGGAATTTGGCCTATTACATTGCTTATTATGATTCCATTCTTTATTGCAATTTCGTTATCAAATAATCCTGATAATCCGCTCGGAACGATTGCATCGATAGTACCTTTTGCATCAATAATTGTAATGCCGGCAAGGTTTACTTTAATAGATGTTCCGTTATGGCAGTTCATTTTATCTATTGTATTGGATATAGCCGTAATTGCTGCAATATTCCCATTGGCTGGTAAGATATATAAAATCGGTATATTATTAACCGGGAAAAAACCAACTTGGAAAGAAGTATTTGGTTGGTTAAAAACGGAATAACAAAAAAAAGGTTTATGTACAATCAATTATTTGACTTAAAATAAAAAATCACTTATATTTGTAAACTTTGAATATAAAAATTAGGGAAGAAAAATGGCTCAACATAAGTCAGCAGAAAAACGTGCAAGAGCAAGCGAAAGAAAACGTGCAAGAAATAAAGCAGCTTTATCAAAAATAAAGACTTTAAACAAAAAAGTATTTAGCAACGAAGATAAAACAACAATCGATGCTCAATATAGAGAAGCTGTTTCGGCTTTAGATAAAATGGTAAGCCAAGGTAAAATGCATAAAAATACGGCAGCACGCAAAAAATCTGCTTTATCAAGATATGTGAATACAGTTTTAGCTGCAGCAAAATAATTTAGATTTATCTATTATTATAAAAACCTTAGCACCTTTGCTAAGGTTTTTTTATTTTAAATGGGTTTATTTTGAGGGAAGTGATAGTATTTTTGGAATAATTAGTAAATAAAAAGTTCTGATTCCACTTTTATAGAGTTTTTATTATTTTGTTAAAAGACTTATCAGATTAATAATAAAAATTATCAAAATAGACTGTAAATTTATTAAAATTGCTCGGCATGTTTTTTGCAGTTTATGCTTTTGTTAAACTTTTATGAGGTATAAATGAAATATCTTTTTACGATTTTGTTACTTTCAACGTTTCTTTTTGCTCAAAACAAAAATTCAATAACCTATAACGATACTCTATTAATTAAACAGTGCAAAGAAAATCCGGTTATTGACGGTATTACAGATGACAAAATTTGGGATGAAATTGAATGGCAGCCGATGGATCAAGTTTGGATGACCTACGGGGAAACAATTTCTGAAAACGACTTTAACGGTCATTATAAAATATGCTGGAGTGAAAAAAACAATTTACTTTATTTTTTAGTTAAAACTCATGACGATTATTTCGTTGACGGATATAAATATTTTACAGACCCTAACGTAGGGAAGAATTATCCCGATTTTGATATCCTAGAAATTTTTATTGACGAAAATTTATCGGGAGGAATGCATGTTTTTAATAGTAAGGATGAAGTAGCAGATTGGGGCAGTAATAGCGTTAATGCTTTTACACATCATATGGTGATAAATAAACCTAAAGACCAAGAAACTACCGGTCTGTATGTAGATTGTGATATCGAAGGAATTAGCTGGGAAGATTATTTTATTATTGATTATAAAAACCATTTTAACGAATACAAAGTTAAAAGAATAGGGGACGATTATTATTGGGAATTTTCAATGGGGGTTTATTCAGATAAATATAAACATGATAAGCCTGAAGAAAGTAGAGTTAAGTTAACTGAGGATAAATGCATGGGGTTATCGTTGGCATATTGCGATAATGACGGATTAGAAGAAAACCCAAAAACACGAGATAACTTTTTTGGTTCGGTATATGTTGAACCTGATGCATATAACGATCATTGGAAAAACGCTGACGGTTATAGAAGAGTGAAGTTAGTTAAATAGAGCAAATAAATTACTTGTTAATTCAAAATCATTCCCGATGAACAAGTATACAAGGGGTGGTAGAAATATCACCCCTTTTTTATTCGTTTTCTAAAGTATATCTAAGTTCACTCAAAATATTTATCCCCGGTAATGGAATATTTATAAAATCCGTATAATATTTATCAAAAATATTATTCACTGAAAAACTTAAATCAAAATTGCCAATTTTTTTCGAAAACTTTGTATCACAAATAAAATATCCTCCGGAATTGATCCTTTGTTCATACCTCATACTTATGCTATTTTTAATATTAAGTGGTAAATCATTAAATATATTCATAATATATTGGTTCTTTAAGTGTTCTAAAATATATCGCGAAATATAATTAATTTGACTGTTATCTGTTTCAATAAAAGAATAACCGAATGAAACTGATTTAATGAAAAAGTTCGGAAGCAATTTATTAAGTTCGGTATTTAAGCTTATTTCGATTCCGATTGTTTTTAATTTAGCTATATTGTTGGCAGTCCATTTATCGGTACTCACTTGTTTAGACCAATCGATTAAATTTGTTCCTTCTCTATAATAACCAGAAATACTCGAAGTAATAATATCGCTTGTGTGTTTTATTCCGGTTTCAATAGACCATGCTTCTTCCGGTTGCAATGATGCGTTCCCTTTTTGAGCAGGGCTTGAGTAATATAGTTCGGTAAATGTCGGTAACCGAAAAGATTTGCCGTAACTTGTAATTAGTCTTAAATTTTTTGTTACTTTGTAGCCAATATCAACTGCCGGTACAAATTTCCAACCAAAAGTATCATATTTATATAAATAACCGCCCAAAGAAACATCTAAAAATTTAAATAATTCGGATTTCTGTTCTATAGAAAAGCCATATTTATTTCTGTTATGAACTCCGAGGTTCGTGCTGTTAATTTCGTCTTTACCGTATTCTGAACCAAATCCGGTAATTCCGATACTACTTTTATATGAGCTTTCGAATTGCAAATTATATGAATCTGTTTCATGGTTGTTTTTATAAAATTCAGGTCTTAAGAAATCAAGTAAATACTCATCTTTATGTTTTCGGTATGATATTTTGGGGGAGATGTTTAAGTCTCCGATACTAATTTCAGAGTTTAGGGCTATTAAAGTAGTTTTTGTTTCTTCGAATTGGTTGGGATATTTATCAGAATAAAAGCCGTTAGCCCCAAATTTTTTATCTTGATATCCAGCTAAAATGTTTATAACGCTATTGCCAAATACGAGTCTAGGTGAAAAATTAATATTAATATTATCGTAATTAGTATTGTGCAAATAACCGTTTGAGTGACTTTTTGATATTGAAAAATTATTTTGTAAAAAGCCGTGAGTTATAGAAGCGTTTGCACTTAAATTATATATCCCGAACGAACCATAAGAAATTGCACCGCTTATCGTATTTGTACTGTTTTGTTTAGTAATAATATTTATTACACCGGAAAGTGCATTGGCTCCGTGAATTGAGGAGCCGGGACCTTTTAGAATTTCAATTCTTTCTATATCTGATAAACTAATGGGTAAATTCATATTGTGATGTCCTGTCTGTGGATCGCTCACTTTTATTCCGTTTATAAGTATTAAAGTTTGTTCAAATGAACCTCCTCGAATACTTATATCAGATTGAACATCTGTTGCACCTCTTTGTTTAACATCTACACCTAATGATAGGTTTAATAATTCAGGTAAAGATGTTACAGATAGTTGTTTAATTGTTTCGACTGTAATAACTTCAATGCTTCTACTTAGACGAACTAACGGAGTAGGTGTTTTGCTGCCGGTTACAACTACCTCGGGTGAGTTATAAACTTTTTCATCTTGTGCAAACAAGGGAAAAATATTATACAAAATAAAAAAAACAATAACTAAAAGCTTCTTCATAAATCTCTCAGTTTAAATATAAAAATACCCAATAACTCCAAAATCGGGTCTTGGTTTTAATAATCATTTAATGTAAAATTTGAGTGAGATACTCAACTAAAGGCATGAATGAAAACTAAACAACGAACACTGTTTTGCCGAAAACTATAATTTGCTTAATGTAAAAATATAAAAAACTTTGGTAAAAACAAAAATTATCTTGAGAAACTGAAGAGTGATTTTATTCTTAAGAGAAAGTCCAAAATATAATTCAAGCTTGGTTTGTAAACTATACAAAGATAGAATAGTTGAAATAGTGAGGAATTATTATTCGAGGATGTTTATCATTGTGAATTGTTAATGGGTATTTCGGGTTGCCCGCCCTATAAAGATAGTAGTAATTGAACATGCTATTAATTCCCCTACCTTTTGTTAAGGGACATGTTTATAAGGAAGGGGAATTACTTCAATTGTTCGTAATATATTTTAGTTTGGAAAACTTAATGTCATGTAACTATGTAAATTTTGCTACGGTTTGAACTAAGATAATATTTTGAAAACTTTCAAGTCCTATAATTTTAGAAAGATTTTCCTTATCCACAGAACCACGCGCAACTGTTGCTAAATTTTCGGCAGCGCAATAGAGATAAATATTTTCTGATACATAACCGGAATTCATATATGCATACGGAAATTTCTTATCTAAAGGAGCTTCCGATTTGAAAAAATTAGCTACTATTACAACTTCCAAAGGGGCAATTCCTACAAAATCTTGAGTACCGGTCTCTTTCCTAAAATCGCCTTCTTTAATTTTAGTTAACGAGTTTTCTTCTGCCGAATAAAGAAATATTCCTTTAGATGTTACAGCATAAAGTTCTATTTCTTGCATATTACGAGCAGTGGGGGCAGTACGTCTATTATCCGATCTGTTAATTCCGAATGCTGCCCATAATACTTCGGATATTGTTTGTAAATCTAATTCTTCTGAAGAAAATTCGCGAGAGGTTTTTCTGTTGTTAAGTAATTTTAAAACATCCTTTTCTAAATTTGGTTTAGGTAGTTCAAACTTCATAAGTCCTCTTAAATAATGTTTTGTATAATCAAAAATATTAAATAAGGGGATTAAAATCAATTTGTTATACTAAAACCTCAATATCTTTTTCTTTCTTCAGCTCATTAACAAATTCAGATGCGGATAATGCTGCAATTGTACCGTCTGCTACTGCGGTTGTAACTTGCCTGTAACGTTTTGCGATAGAGTCTCCTGCAGCAAAAACTCCCTGTAAACTTGTATGCATAGTATTATCGACTACAATTTCACCGTATTGATTTAATTCTATTATCCCTTTAATTGATTCGGTATTAGGAACATACCCAATAAATACAAATACACCGTCAATTTTCATATCTGCTTCTTCACCGGTTTTTATATTCTTAATCTTTACGAATTCTAAACCATCGTCTCCATAAAATCCGCTAATAGTCGATTCCATAATAAAATCAATTTTGGGATTTTTCTTCGCTTCCGTAACATAGTGTTCTAAAGCTTGGAAATGGTCAAATTGATGAACAACCGTAACTTTACTTGCATATTTAGTTAAAGATACAGCCTCTTCTAAGGCGGAATTTCCCCCTCCGACTACAATAATTTCTTTACCGGTAAAAAAATCACCGTCACAAGTTGCACAATATGAAATCCCTTTCCCTTTAAATTTATCTTCGTTTATTACGCCTAAAGTTCTTGATTTTCCGCCTGTAGCAATAATTACTGCATCCGAAGTGTAGGTTTGTTTAGCATTAACTTCTATTGCTTTTATTTTCCCTGATAAATCCATACTTGTTATTTTAATGTTACTTTTAATAACACAACCGAATTTAATAGCTTGGGTTTTCATGTTTCGTGCAAGTTCGTATCCGCTTATCGATTCAACACCGGGATAATTTGCAATTTCATGAGTTAAAACCATTTGACCGCCCACTACTCCTTCGTTTAATATTAAAGTTTTAACTTTTGCTCTTGATAAATAAATTCCGGCAGTAAGTCCTGCGGCACCTGCTCCTATTACTATTACGTCATAATGATTATCATTCATAATATTCTCCGTATCAAAAAAGGTCGGAGTAACCCGACCTTAATTAATTTATTTTGCAAAATTTTCGTCTAAAATTTCGGTAATTTGATCTCTTGATTGGATGCTACTTGTAGCTTTAACTACTTTACCGTTTTTGTAATATACAACAAATGGTAACCCTGCAAAAGTACGACATTCAGGTAAATTCCTAATAACTCTTGCATCCGGTGTGTCAAACTCCATATCTGCAAATTTCACGTTCGTATATTCACTTTCTAATTCTTCCATAACTTCATAAACGGGGATACACATAGGTCCCATTCTACCGCAGCATATCATTACATTTTCATTGTTATTTAAAAGTTCGCTATGGTCTTGTTCGCTTAATACATGTGTCAAATTTGTTCTTAACATTTTTTAATTCTCCATAATTTTTTTAATTGTTTATAAGTATGATGTTTAAAACAAAATTTGGTTTCATAAATTATCAAACATAAGTTTGTAATTATAAAACCAAAACAAAATTTTTTAGTAAAATTGAAGTTCTAAAATGAATTTTACATATTTCTTAAATACATTATAGTTTCTTCAATTCCTTTGAAGTATGGAGTAGGTTTAAAATTGTAATGTTGTTCAAACTTAGAAGAATCAAAATAATAATCAAATAGATTTTGATACATCATTTCGTAAACTTCTTTTATGGTTGTATTAAACATTCCTGTCAACAAAATCATAAATTTTGATAAAACAGTGTATTTAGCTTCTACTTTTAACAATTCTGCAGCATAACCCGTAAATTGTTTTCCGGTAATTGGAGGGGTTGCAGTAGGTAAATGCCATATTTGATTATAAGCCGAAGGGTCATTAGCGAGAATGTATAAGCTTTTTGCACAATCCGGAATATAGGTTAAAGAATGAAATACACTCTCTTTCCCTAGTATTTGAGCTTTTTTACCTTTCATTAAATTATCTATAATCATAAAATTAGGTACACAGTTCATCCCTCCGTATGGACCGTATAAATCGGCTGCACGAGCAATAATTGCTTTAAGATTTCCCCTCTGGTATTCACTCTCCAGCATTTTTGAAATGCGAGCCCTAATTTCTCCTTTTTTGCTACAAGGATTATATGCGGTGTTTTCTGTCATTTTTCCGCTTACTAATCCGTACATATATACATTATCAAAAAAGATGAGTTTTACATTTTCTTTTTTACATGCATCAATAACATTCCGCATTAACGGAAGCCACTCTTGACTCCAAATTTTTCTATCGTATTTTAATCCGGCAGTTAATACGGCAATTTGGCATCCTTTAACCGCAGCAATAGTATCTTGAAGATTTAGCAAGTCGGTTTTAATCCAAGACGCACCTTGTATTTTTACTTCTCTTCGAGAAGCTAGTTTAACTTTTTGACCGTTCTTAATTAACTCATCGGTAAATGAATTTGCGATACTTCCGCCTGCACCTAGAATAACAAAGTTATTAGTTTCCATAATTCCCCTAAAAAAATTAAATTATAATATTTTTGTTAGTTCTGTAAAGCTATCAAGTTCAATATAATTACTTAAGTCTTTTATTAACGTAGGGTCAACGTATTCATGTTGCCATGTAATGTCAAAGGGAATGTGTATTCCATAACCTCCGATTTTAACAACAGGGATGATATCTGATTTCAAAGAATTCCCAATCATTAAAAAACGATTAGGTTTTATGTCGAGATGTTTCAACATATCCAAATAACTCATTTCATTTTTATCGCTCATTATTTCAACGTGGTGAAAATACTGAGCTAAACCGCTTCTATCTAATTTGCTTTGTTGGTCTATCAAATCTCCTTTTGTTGCAACAATTAATCTATATTTTTTGCTTAGGTTTTCTACTGTTTCTTTAACGCCGTCTAATAAAACAACCGGTCGTCTTAAAAGGTGCTGTCCCAATTCAATCATTTTTTCAATAGCTTTGTTGCTAACATTGTAATTACTAACTTTAATGGCATTTTCAATCATACTTAAAATAAAACTTTTTACGCCAAATCCGTATATGTCAATATTTTTAACTTCGGTAGAAAATAATAATTTATTTAATTCATCTTCATTAATAAATTCGGAAAGTAATTCGGCATACTGTTTTTCTATTTCGGCAAAGTAAATCATATTTTGCCATAAAGTATCGTCGGCATCAAAGCCGATAATTTTTATGTGATCAATTTTCATAATTTTTAAAATTAAAAAGGGGAAGGATAAACTTTCCCCTTTTGTTAATATTTTGAATTTTTATCTAACGAATTTCCACCAATAATAAAATTCGTTTTCTAATTGGTTTAACGAGGGCATAGGGAAAAACTTAAGGTTATCACCTTCGGCAAACCAAAAACCATGGCGTAAAAACTTATAAGATATGTCTCTTAACAAGCTACCTAAACTAATAGTTTTGGTTAATTTAGCGGGTTTGTCTTTTATTTCCATTAAACAATCGTATAAACGATAGGGGTTAATGCCGTGTAATTCGGCTTGGAAAATTTCCTTGTCTTTATTCATTTCAAAAAAGTGATCGATATTGAATTCTATTTGAGTAAACATCATTTTCGGAGCACCTTTTGAACGAGTTTGTGTTGTAATAAATTTCCCAAATTCTCTCTGGTCAAAAGTAGAAGCAACCAAAGTTTCAAGCGGACAAATTTCTTGATAAACTCTAATTAATCCGGGTTCATTTACTGCAGTATATTCTTTTGGCTCAATAGGTAATACTTTACCGTTTGCCGTACATAAGAATAATTTTTTTATTGCACTTAAATCAACATGTTCAAGAACGTTATATGAACAAATAAATTTGGTTTTTTTAGGAGAGCCGTCTGTATGTGGAACAGTCAAATCTAAGTATCTTTCAATTTGGAAGTATTCATGCCTATAATTTATGTCAATTTCGGCAAAAATTACTTTTCCGCTGTAGTGTTTTGCACTACCAACCGTATAATGCTCTCCAAATTTATCGGGTTCTAACTGCGAGGCAACAAGTGCATTAATGGGAAAAACTATCATATAGAGATGTTTGTTGTATTCCGCCATATTTACTCCGTTTATTTTAATTTAAAATTTCACTAATGTAAAGCTATTAAATACTAAATTCAAGAGCAAGATAATTAGTTTAATTTGGGTTAATATTTTTTATTTTTTTTGTAATTTTGAATCTTTTTGCGGAATTTAACATCAAAATAATACTTAGTATTAAAAAGTTGGTAAAAATGAAATTAAATATGGAATTTTTAAGGAAAAGAATATTGCCGGTTATAATCGGATTATTAGGCGGTTATGCTTATTATTATTTTATCGGCTGTAACGGGGGTAGTTGTCCTATTACAAGCAATCCGTATCTTTCGGTAATTTACGGAGGAGTGATGGGGTTGATTTTTGCTTTACCCGGGAACAAGAAAAAAGAGGAACAAAAGAGTGAATAGAAAGGTAATAACTAAAGAAACCGAGATTGAAGACTTAGTAAATATTTTACCAGATAGTGTTGTTTACTTAAGAGAAAAGGGAATTAGGTGCCTTAGATGCGGCGAGCCGATTTGGGGAAGTTTGGAAAAAGCGTCTAAAGAAAAAGGTTTTAACGATGACGATATAAATCAATTTGTTAAAGATTTAAATGAGATGCTTGAAAAGTTATAAATATTTTGTAAATTAATATGCTAATTATTTAACGGAGATAAAATGAATAAACCATCAAAAAATAGTGTAAAAACTAACACAGATAACCATTCTGAAAAGAAATCTTTTGATTTTCAAAAAAATAAAAATTACATATATTCCGGGGTCTTTTTAACAATCTTTTTTATTCTCTTAATAGTGAATAATGCCGGCGGTGATACTTTGGACGGTCCATATCCGCCTTATCATTCCAAGGGAGAAGTTGTTAAATTAAGTGACTATAAAGGCAAAGTTGTTTTACTTGATTTCTGGGCAACTTGGTGCCCTCCGTGTCGTAAAGGTATTCCTGACTTAGTAGAAATTAAAAAAGAGTTTAAAAACAAAGGTGTTGAAGTTATAGGAATAAGTTTAGATGCATTAACACATGGCGGACAAACTCAAAAAGATGTAATTCCTTTTATGAAATCAAACAATATCAACTATCCTATTGTTAAAGGAAACGATAAAGTAATTATGGATTTTGGCGGAATTAACTCAATTCCTACTTCTTTTGTTATAGATAAAGAAGGTTACATAATTGGTTCGTATGTAGGACTTGTTGAAAAGTCTGCATATGTGAATGATATAAACAAAGCATTAAAAGGGAACTATGATAAAAAATCTTTAAAAAAAGCTCCTAACTTTACGCTTGATGAAATAAAATAATTTTAGCACATTAAAATTAAAAGGCTGCGTTAACTAAATGCAGCCTTTTTAGTTTTAAAGATTGAACTAAATATATTTAGTTTTTGTATTATAATAAAAAATGAGTAATACAATGACGCATATAGAAACCAAATATTTTACGCCTAAAGAAGCAATAAAAACGTTGCCTTTGATTAAAAGTATTGTTAAAGATATTTTGCGTTGCGGTAATGATCTTAAGGAAATATCCGAAGCAAATGATGAGGATATAAAAAACAATAACAAAATTAGAGTTTTAATTCTGGAAATGCAAAAATATATCGAAGAGCTTGAAGAATTAGGATGTTCTTTTAAAGATTGGAATTTTACTGTAGGGTTAGTCGATTTCCCATCGATTATTGACGGGGAAGAAGTTTTATTATGCTGGAAAAGTGACGAAGAATCAATTAAGTATTACCACACGGAAGAAGAAGGATATTCGGGGCGAAAGCCTATTCCGGAAATATATTTTTACTAAGCTTATACATATCTATTTCTAAAATATCGCTTTTTGTTTGCAAATAATTTTATTTAGTCTTAAATTAATAACTTAATATATTTATTTTAAACTAAGCGAGAAAAAAATGCCTGAAACTTATTTTAATAAGGGGTTAGATAAACTTTTATTGGAAGACTATGAAGGAGCAATAAAAGATTTTGACAAAGCAATTGAATTAGATCCCCAAAATGCAGATTATTATCATAACCGTGGTGATGCAAAACTAGGGTCTTTAGATTTTAAAAGTGCTATAGAAGATTATAGCAAAACTATTGAACTTGATAGCCTGAATGAATTTGCTTTTGCCAATAGAGGTATTGCAAAGTACGAACTTGAAGATTATACCGGAGCAATTGAAGATTTTTCCCAAGCAATTGATTTAAATCCTGATTTTGATGAAGCTTATTATAATCGCGGTAATGCTTATAGAATGATTGAGGAACATCAAAAAGCTTTAGAAGATTTTGACCAAACATTAAAAATTGAGCCTGAATATATTGATGCTTATAACGATAGAGGCGTAGTAAAATATGAGCTTAAAGATATTAAAGGAGCAATTGAAGATTTTTCTAAGGCTATTGAATTGGAACCCAATTTTGCAGCGGCTTATTGTAACCGCGGAGAGGCAAAATTTACATTAAACGATAAAAACGGAGCTGTTGCTGATTGGAATGTAGCAGTTGAATTGGGAGATGAAGATGCAGAACTTTTCCTAAAAGAATATCAAAATCTTTAGTAGTTCTTTATTATAAGTATTTTTTTAGATTGATCTGTTTTTAAAACCAGATTTTTTTGAAGTGAAATAGGATTTCCCGGATAACTTCTTGTTTTTAAGAATTTATTCGGCTAATCCTTTTTGTTTTTATAGCCCTGCTCCAAATGTAATTATTTGATAAAGATTTTTAGGAATTAAATTGAATCAGAAGAAAAAATTTTCATTTTTATTATAGAACAATTATTCCATTTTCTGCTTTGTGCTTAAATGAATAAAATTCTGATATCAAAACTTTTCGATATGCTACACTTAATATAATACAATAAAAAATCCCCATTCCGTTAAAGGAATAGGGATTTTTTTAAATTAAAAATTCAAAGTTAAAAATTATTTAAAATTTAACTCTTAAAACTTAACACTACTTAACCATCATCATCTTTTTACTTATTACTTTATTATTGTATTGAAGCGAATAGATATATACACCGCTTGCAAAGTTACTTCCGTTAAACTGAACTTTGTAAGTTCCTTTTAATTTAAAATCGTCAACTAAAGTTGATACTTTTTCACCTAAAATATTATAAACCGATAACTTAACTTTTCCGTCAGTCGGAATGTTAAAGCTAATTGTAGTGGTAGGGTTAAATGGATTAGGGTAGTTTTGTTCTAATTCAAATTTATCGGGATTAATTCTATCGTTTAATACAGATGTTGTAATCAAATTTTTATTTGCAGTAAAAGTAAATTTATCTCCTGTTTTAATTGGGCGAGTAGTTAAAATTAGTTGAACATCACCTTGATTAGGATAAACAATATTTCCGGTTGGCTTCACTGTTTTTATTTGAGCGTGGAAATTCGGGAAATTTGTTTGATATTGTACCGGTGTTAATAAAATAATTGCTTCACCCGGATCCCAACGTTTGTTTTTAGTCGCGGCAGGTTCAGAGATAAATACTCTCATCCTTTGGTTATTTGTTACATCTGTAACAATAAAAGGTATTTGAACTTCTTTTTGACCCGTAGTACTATAAGCAGAATCAAGAGGGAAAGCATATCTTCCGTTTGAAAGTGTATCCGTATTTCCCCAATTAAGCACACAATCAATTGGGGCTAATTTTACGGTTCCCGATGCTGCCAAAACCTGAAATACTATATTAGTGCCGCTAACGTTGGTAAATGTAGAATTATTTAGGTC
>JAEXOD010000037.1 GCA_023447335.1 Bacteroidota bacterium | reverse complement strand
ATCCAAACCAGGGGGTGCGGTATGGAACCTAAACTGGCAAAGGTGAGTTTGGATTTGATTTTTAATTTACAAATTGTGCAGGTGAAGTATAGCGAGGTGGAAAGTTTACACCTCGTAAAAAGTTGGGGGCAGTTGGTCTTCCGCAGTGTGGTGTGTGACTATTATTCATTTAAGTTTAGCCGGTAATAACTCGTAATTGTTCAATTGAATTTGTATTTTTCTTTCACTTAATAATGATCTCCTCTTTCTTTATACTATGTTATACGTATTTTAAAGTCAGCAAGCCTTTCATCGGTAGTCTCTACAAATTATTAAAGTGCCTAAATATTAGACTTTGATAAAATCTTTATTTCTGTTTAAGGTTATGAAAAGTATCTCTAAATTTGACTTTCAGAACTAAAAATCGTGACTTGTTTATTAAAGAATTTTCTATTATTTTTGATAAATGAGTCATCGATTTTCTATAAATCGCATTATATAACATCTGTAATGGACAGTTTTTATTTTAGGGAAATATTATATTTAGTTTAATTTACTGTCAGGACTTTTACATCAAAAAATGAATTAATATTTTAAGCCATTTGTTATTACAAAATGAATCAACGACTAAAAAATAAAGCCCTTTTAACATCACCCATAATAGCAATCTATGGTTTAACTCCAATTATATTCTTTAATTCGATAAACTCGATTCATTTATTAGTGAGTTTTTTTTCTCTCACTATCGGGATATACATCTTTTGGCTTTTGAATATCTATCTGATCGAAAGAAAATTATTATCTATTAAAAGATACATAATTAGTTATTCGTTCACATTTCTACTACATACTGGAACAGTATTTATCATTACAACATCAAAGGAGGTGTTTAATACATTAAATTTTTTAATCTATTCCGTTGTAGCAACTATAGCAGTTAATACTATCATTTTAGTAATTATCAATGCGGAAATATTAAGAACAAAAAAAGAATTAACGGATTTTGAAAATCAAAAATTAAAAGTCGTGAATCTTGAAGCTCAGAAAAAAGTATTAATTCAGCAGTTGCATCCACATTTTCTTTTTAATGCTTTAAGTACTTTGAAGTCTCTTATTAAGGAAAACCAAGAGCAAGCTGAAGATTACTCAATAAAACTTTCCGAGTTTTTAAGATATTCAATTCATGTTCATGAAAACGAGTTGGTTCCATTAAAGGAGGAATTACGGTTTACAATTGATTATATTGACCTACAAAAAGTTAGATTTGGCGACTCCTTAATTTGTAATGTTGAAATCTCGGAAGAATTAATGAAATTTAAATTACCTGCTTTTGCCTTGCAGACATTGATTGAAAATGCAATTAAACACAATTTATTTAACTGTAATAATCCTTTAATAATTACAATATTACTAGATGGCACAAAACTTAAAATCACGAACAATAAAAACCCAAAACCTATAATTCAAATCATGGGAACAGGATTAAAAAATCTTGATGAAAGATATAAAATTATCTCAGGTACGGGAATAAAAATTATAGAGGAAGACAACTACTTTACTGTTTACTTAAATTTAATTTCAGCATGAAGATTGTAATCATAGAAGACGAAAGACTTACTGCTAAAGATTTGGCAAACACAATTAAGATTATTGAACCAGATGCAGAAATAATCTCAATCCTTTATTCAGTTGAAGATGCGATTTTATATTTTAAATTCGATCCTCATATTGATTTGATTTTCTCTGATATTGAATTGAGCGATGGTTTGTGTTTTGATATTTTTAATAAAGTTAATATAAAATCACCTATTATATTTTGTACCGCTTATCAACAATACTCTTTAGAGGCTTTTCAGACCATGGGCATTGATTATATATTAAAGCCTTTTAATAAAGATGCGATAGAAAAAACACTTGCAAAATACAAAAATCTAAAAAGTCAGCTTTTAAAATCATCAGAGAATTATGATATATTAATTTCACAGATACAACATAGCAAAACTAATTCCAAGCAGTCAATTATTGTAAATTTGGGCGATAAAATAATACCTATCAGCGATGATGAAATAGCTTTTTTTTATATTGATAATAATAACGTTTATGCTATCACTTTTACAATGAAACGGTTGTTAATTAATGATAGCCTTGAAAAAATGGAAGAAAAGTTCAACAAATTTTTTAGAGCCAATAGACAATACTTAATTAATCGCAAAGCCGTAAAAGATGCATCTCAATATTTTAATAGAAAAATAATTATTAATTTAACAGTTAATTATCCTGAAAAAATAATAGTTGGGAAACAACGTGTCAAAGATTTTCTTAATTGGTTAGAATCTAATTAAAAATCACTACTCTATAAGTCCACTTCAAATCCAAATTTGTCCGCTTCAACATTATTCTAATTTCAAAAATATATTTTTTGAGTAAAATTTGAATTAATAATTTTGATAGGATGGAAATGAATTCAATTTATTTATCGCTGATAGGTACTATTGCACTTTTCTCAATGCGAATTGATGCCGCCCAAACCAGGGAGCTTTTCTCTAGTCTAAGATATGGCAAATACTATTCGAAAAAACTGATGAAGTTTGTTTTTGATGATAAAAGAAATTATGGTGAAGCTATTAAAGGTGATGAAATTGCTAATAGAAACTTACTTCTTGATGAAAAAAAAGTTTTTAATAGTGGACGACTTATTTATAGTTATTACTATAGAACACATAGCATTATAATTGAATTAGCCAAAGAAAACCTCTACAATTTAACTTTAGATAATTTTTGTCTTTCAAAATTTTTCTATTTTAAGAGGCAATAATTATGAAGTCTATTATTCTAATTATTTACTGTTTATGTTTAACAAATAGTGCAAATGCACAGATAAAAATAGACTCTTTTGAAAAAATTAAAGAGATTTTGATATCAAGAAGTTTTACACTGAAAAACACAGAGATACAAATTGAACGAGCTAAAAAAGAAAAAATTTCTGCAATTATTGGTATAATTGAACCAATTGGCAATTCAATATTCTCGTTTACAAATAATACTCAAATTCCTGTCACACTTGTTCCGTCTGAGGTTATGGGTGGGCAACCTGGGATGTTTCAAGAAGTGAAATTTGGATCACAATATGTTACAAACTTAAATACCTCTTTGGAGATAAAACTTATTAATCTTAAAGGATGGGAAAATGTAAGATTAGGGAACTTGAATATTAAAGTTACTGAGTCTGATAATAAGATAACGTTTAGGAACTTGCTTGAGACTACTGCAGTTGCTTATTTTAATATAATTAATCTTCAGGAGCAGTTGAAGGCATTTCGCTTAAACCTATTATCTGCTGATACTCTTTTTTCATATACTCAAAATAAATTCAATAATGGATTGGCTAATATTCAGGACATGAATGACAGTAAAGCTAATAAACTAAATATTGAAGAATCTATTAGACAATTGGAATTCCATATTTCTCAACAGATTAATGAGTTAAAATTATTATGTGATATACCTGATAATGAGTCCATTGAAATCAATCAATCAATTGATGAAGAAAAATTTGAAGAGACACCAGAAATCTTAAATAACACATTGATTTTTGATAATGCTCTTGAAAAAGCAAATTATGCCGAGTCAGCTTATGATATTGTAAAGTACTCTAACTATCCTACTCTTTCACTTTTTGCTGCATATCAAAAACAACAATTTAATACACAAGCAATCGTTTTCGATAAAAACGTCAATTGGTCAACAAGTAGTTATTTTGGAGTTAAAATATCCTTTCCTTTGCCTGGAGCTGAATCTTTAAAACAGATTATGACCGCAAAGTACAACCACTTAATAGCAGAAAATTTTGCCAATCAAATGAAGATTAAATCAAATCTTGATAATAAGCAACTATTATTAGAATTTGAAAAAGCAAAATCACAACTCAAAAACAATTTAACAATATATAGTCTTCGAAAAAATTCTTATCAAAAAAATTTAATTAATTATAAAGAAGGAGTTATTGGTCTTGAACAAACCATAAATAGTTTTAATTTAATGGTTAACAGTCAATACAGCTATCTAACTTCAATTCTGGACTTAAAACTAGTTATAGAAAAAATTAAAATTAATAATAAAATTAACTAACACTATGAAAAAAAATCTTGTGAAAGCAATCATTACATGTTTTATTTTTGTATCCTGCGGAATACAAACAGAAGAAACGAAACCTATTAAGAGAGACATTGTAGAGACTGTATTTGCTTCTGGGACTCTTGAAGCAGAAGGATCATACAATTTAACCGCACGGACAGATGGGTATTTAACTAATCTAAAATTCAAAGAAAATGAATTGGTAAAAAAAGGACAAATACTTGCAATTATAGATAATAAACAAAATACAATTAATGAAGAAAGCAGCGATTTGTTATATAGGTTATCAATAACCAACTCACTCCCTGATTCACCGATGAAAAAGCAGGCTGAATATGAGGTTCAAAAAACGAAGCAAAAATTGGATTATAGTTTCACTTTGTTAAATAGATACAAGAAAATGCTTGAAGCAAAGAGTATTACGAACGCTGAGTATGAACAGATTGAAATACAATACAAAACGTGCGAAGTAGATTATCAGAATGCAATACAAAATTTTAACCTTGTGGAGCAACAAATTAAACAGCAATTAGTTTCTGATCGTACTCAAAGAGATCTCTCCAATATTTTATCAAATTATAATCAAGTTTATGCATTTTATCCTGGAAGAGTATTAAAGAAATATAAAGAATTGGGGGATTTTGTAAGGCAAGGTGATATAATTGCACTCATCGGCGATACAGAAAACACATATGCTAAAGTTAGTATTGATGAAGGGAGCATCAAAAAAGTACGTATCGGACAGAAGGTTGTTATTCAGCTCAATACCGACAAGACCAACTCTTACGAGGGGAAAGTAATCGATATTCTTCCAACCTTTGATGAGGCAACACAATCTTTTATTTGTAAAATATCGTTTACAAGTAAATTTGATTTTAAGATTATCGGTACACAATTACAGGTAAATATTAATGTCGGCGAAACTAAAAATGCTTTACTAATACCTAAAAAATTTTTTGGTTATAATAATGAAGTTCAGATAAAAGGAGAATCCAAACCAAAAAAAATCAAGACAAAAATAGTAAGCAGTGATTGGGTTCAAGTCCTAAGCGGATTAGACGAAAACACTATTTTAATAACAAATAACCCAAAATAGCATGAAATTAAAAGTTAATTATGATATAGCTCTAACTCATATCCTTACAAGAAAAAAGCAAACTATTGTTGCTGCAATGGGTGTTACTGTCGGAATAGCATTGTTTATTTTTTCCAATTCAATTGTAGTTGGTGTTAACAGTTATACCAAGGTAAACATGTTTAAAACTGTCCCCCATATAAGGATTTATGTTGAAGATGTTGTAAGCACACCGATATCGAAGCATGACGGCAATAAATTAACCCTAATTAGCAATCCTAAAAATATAACTTTTAACAAAGTAATTATTGATCCTTTCGGTTTAATAGGAAAAATAAAAAAACTGAGCTTTGTACTGAATGCAGCCCCACAGGTAAATGTAGATTTATTTTATAACAGCGGTAAATCTCAAATAAAAGGAGTTGGGAGCGGAATAAATGTATTAGAAGCAGATGCGATGTTTGATATCAGCAGCACTATGCTTTCTGGTGATTTTATGAAACTTTCTAATGATTTGAATGGGATAATAATCGGAAAGGGTATAGCTGAAAATATGAATTTAAGAATAGGAGATAATATTAGTATAATATCATCTTTTGGAGTAGCTAAGAATCTTAGCATTATCGGAGTTTTTTCAGCAGGGAACAAAACTATTGATGAAACGAAGTCATATATAAACATAATAACTGCACAAAGATTGATTAAAGAAAGTTCAAATAAAGTAACTGAAATATACGTTAAATTAACCGAGTCTGATTCATCGTCAATTTATGCGCAAAAAATTCAAAAATTAACTAACTATAAAGTCTCAGATTGGCAGATAGAAAATGCAGATCAATTAGCTCAAAGTAAAATGATGAGCACAATGACTCCCCTAATATCCTTTTCAATAATGCTTGTAGCCGCTTTTGGAATATATAATATTATTAATATGACCATTACTCAAAAGTTGAATGATATAGCTATACTCAAAGCTAACGGATTTCAAAGTAAAGATATTATGCAAATTTTTTTAACCGAATCTTTCTTGATGGGAGCAGTCGGAACATTTTTCGGGATAATTATAGGAAGTTTATTAGTGCAGATTGCGAAAGGTATATATGTTGGTCCGCCTATTGGGTATTTCCCTATTCAGTTCGATCTTACGATCTTTATAACAGGGATAATTTTTGGAATTATTGTATCTATGGGAGCGGGTTATTTCCCCGCAAAAAAAGCTTCAAAGGTTGATCCTATTGCAATATTTAGAAAATAAAAGAGAAAATATGGAAAGAAGAAATATTATTTTAGAAGCTAAAAATCTTGGAAAATATTTTTATGACCCTGTCAAATTCAAGGTTCTGGAAAATGTAAACTTTGAAGTAAATAGAAGTGAATTTTTAACTATTGTAGGGAAAAGTGGGTCAGGAAAATCAACACTTTTGTATTGCTTAAGTACGATGGATACGGATTATGAAGGACAATTATACATTGATGACGAACTTATTACTAATCAAAAAACAGATAAGCTTGCTGCACTAAGAAATGAAAAGATTGGATTTGTTTTTCAATTTCATTATCTTCTTCAAGAATTTTCCTGCTTGAAAAATATTATGATCCCTGCCTTAAAATTAGGCAAATATTCATATGAAGAAATTGAAGCAAAAGCTTATCAGAAATTGGAAATGTTGGGTTTAAAGGATCAAGCTATGAAGAATGCATCTAAACTTAGTGGTGGACAACAACAAAGAGTTGCAATTGCGAGATCATTAATTAACGATCCAATAATTATCATGTGCGATGAACCAACGGGGAATTTAGATAGTAATAATACCAAGCTTGTATTTGAGATTTTCAAGCAACTTTCACAAGAATTTGGTCAGACAATTATTTCAGTAACACATGACTTGGATTTTGCAAGAGCTAGTGATAGAACAATTGAAATGTCGGACGGAAAAATCATAGATTACCAAAAGAAATTTTATTAGAGTTTGATAGTTAGTCACCAATGATCGGCAATATATAAGTATATCTTCA
>JAEXOD010000241.1 GCA_023447335.1 Bacteroidota bacterium | reverse complement strand
GGTTTCCATGTAAGTTTCACTCTATTGGTATCGGGTTCATAAACCGCCTTTAGCTTTTTAACTACTTTCGGAGATAAATCCTGATATTCGTAACTAATACCGTTCGGTCCGCCAAACATCCCTATATCACTCCTCGTACCGTCAACATCCAATATACTTGGGTCTCCCGTATCTATTGCAGGGCTAAATTTTTGCAATCTAAAATTATCTATGGCATCAAACGAAAACGTTGTATCTTTGTTAAACATAGGGTCTGCCACTATATTATGCTCACCTATAGGGGGCATGTTGGTTACACGGGTTACATTATGAAAGAGATTGTAATCCGCGTCAATTCCAAATTCCAACAATCCTATCCCTGTCTTAAATCCAGAAAAAATATTATTTTTTACAATCACGGGTCCTTGAAGATTCCCCGATATTATGCCATCCCCTTTAATGCTACCACAAATGAGTGTATTATTAATAATATTTATTGTATCAGGATTATTTGTGTCAGTGTACCCTGCTATTCCTCCACTAAATCCATAGAACAAATTGTTTTGAATTTCCAAGCCTTGACCTGTTAAAATATTAATACCTCTTATAAATAATTTGTTATTCGGAGAAGTATAAAAAATATTATTTGTAATTTCAAAACTGCCATTATAAACAGAATTATTTACTCCGCATCCATAATATTGCCACATAACTATATTTAGTAAGCTATTATTCAACCTTATTTTGCACCTTGAACTTGTTGAAACACCTGTACTAACATTTCTGATGATACAATCTTTAATATTAGTATCTCCAAGTCCAATGATTGCTTGATCGGTTGTATCAAAAATACATTTTTCAAAACTACTTTTACCTCCATCATTAAAATAACAAATAACCCAAGAAGCATTTCCTAATTTTTTTTTAAACAATATATTTATAAAGTTTATAATTCCGTTTTTCTGATAAAACGAAGTACCGGGAATAGCCTTGCCTATTAATCCTGTCCCATCAATTATACATTCATCTGCATCAATTCCAATAATTGTAAGTACTCTATTATCTAATGATATTATTTCACTATAAATTCCTCTATCGACATAAACAGTATCGCCGTTATTACAATAATCAAAACATTTTTGCAAACTATCGCACGCTGTCTCCCATGTAGTATAGGGAGCAGTGCTGCTCCCCGTTTTACTTACATATCTAACTTCGGCATAAAGCAAAAGATTTATTAATAAAAGTGCCAATGTCATATATTTTTTCATAATTATGACCTATTTCATTAAAAGCATTTTTTTGCTTAATATTTTGTTATTGTACTGTACAGAATAAATATAAATCCCGCTTGATAGCTCACCGCTATTAAATTTAAATTCATACATTCCTGTTCCTTTTTCACCTTCATCAAATACTTTTATTTCTCTGCCTAATATATCGAATATTTTAATTTTTACAATACCGTTTTCGGGGATCATATATTTTATTGATGTCATTCCGTTAAATGGATTAGGATAATTTTGTTCAATAGCAAATTCCTTAATAAAAACATTCTGTTTTTCCATTGATTGGTTACTTATAGTTACAGATACCTCGTTTGTAAAATAAGTTCTGCCCCCTGAAATTCTGCTTATTTTATAATACACTTCAGTTCCTGCAAGTTGCCCATTATATATCGTAATGCTTGAATCGATATAGGTTTGTTTTATGTTGTTATCAGTTGAATAAATTGTCGCAATCAATAAATATGTAGTACCGGATTTTCGATAAACTCCATATGTTTGGTTTCCCTGCAATGAACCCCATATCAATTTTGGGTGACCTTCTTTTGCCAGATAAAACAATGAGTTTCCCCATGTTTCATGTCTGTACTTACCACTGCCTGAAAAGATAATATCTCCTTTATGGTCTGAACATATACTTGAACCGTTTCTTGCATACAATTCTCCGCTTATTGTATAAGTGCATGTATCTATAACACTTAATGCTTTATTCGATAAGACTTCCAAATTTCCGAGTAGTTCTCGATCTAGTCTAACTACATCGTTTGTCACAACCTTTCCACCATATTTAAGAGCAGGACGTATCTCATATAAAAAGGCATCCCCGGGCTCCAAAAATCTTTCGATTGTTATTTTATTATTAGTCGTATATACATTATGCGTCGAATCTATGTAATAATCATAAACTGTATAATTATTTTCGTCCAAATCGTTGCATTCAAACCATACTCTATATGGATCCTCTAATGGTATTTCGTTAGTCCATCTGGATATTGCCATTAATACTCTTTTATCTTCTATGTTTTCAAAAACCCCACATTCGTAATCTGCAGAACTTGAGGTCTTATAAAACGTTGTGTGACCTAAAGTTACTTCACTTGCATCTGTAAAATTATATAACGTGTCTAATTTAAGTCGCCTTAATAATTTTCCATAATCTCCATGTAGGCGAGGACTAACTTCATTTTTTAATACATACCATAATTCTGAATAGGTAATATTGGTTGTTGTCCCATTTTCTGAAACACCAATCAAGGCTGTTCTTAAATTCTCCCCACCAAAATAATAGTAATAATTACTCATCTCTATGCACTTAGCTCCATATAATAAAGCAGTGTTTATATTGTATAAAAATTGCGATCTTGTTGGTGTTTGATTTAGTAATCCGTTATTTTGGACATCCCACTTACCTGTTTGAATACTACTTATAAAAGCGGTATCATTTAGTCTTGCTCTATCTAAGTGATAAAGCAGGTTCTGAGTGTTTTTTCTTTTATAATCATCTTCATTGCTTTTATACGGATAATTATATAAGTATGCATGTATTTTTGCCCCTTTATAACCTGCTCTACGGTAAAATTCATCAATTTTAGAAATATCGGAACCGGTATCTAACATTCCATTCCAAGCCCCCGCTATTGAAGGAATTACTTTATTATTTGGTTTAAAGGATTGTACTATTTCGGTAACTTTTTTCACACATGACATATTGTCAATACAATTAGGTTCATCTATTGGATACCAACCTACAATATGATCATCACTCATAAACGGATCATTTTGATAATTTACATCTGCTGAAATTTTGTTAATAACATCAACCTGGTTATCTAATAATTTTTTTCCAAACTCATCATAAATAAATATATTATCGACACATAAGGCTAAAGAATCCGATCCATCCCAGATAATCTTAAATTCAACATTCGGTATTATTTTCCAATGTTCTCCTTCACTATGCTGTTTTGGAATTTCTAATACCGCTTGTGGTGAATTTTCTGTTACAGTGTTATAGCTTAAGGAAATTGTAATCCAATTGTTTAGTCTAACAAAAAGCGAATCTGTCAATATTTCTTCGGCTAAAACATGATATTGATGTACCTTTTTATCATCCACAAAATGAGAAATAACTTTTATTTTGCCTATTATGTTACTATTGGTTATCAAGTTATTTAGTGTATCATTAACTTTATCAACTAATTTTAATCTAAAATGGGCATTATACTCTATTAGATTCCCTTTTTTTAATGTTCTTTTTAGTTGATTATAATGTGATGGTCCGGAAATAATTGTATCTCTGTACGTTATATTGCTTTGAGCATAAACTATTGGATTTCCAAGTGTATCGGTTTCATTCATAAAAAAAACATTGTTTCGATTTAATGTCAATCTACCGGCTAATGTATCTTCTGTTTCCCACAAGGTATGTGTTCTCTCAGAATAATATACCAACCCTTCCCTATTGCCTTCAAACTCTTGATAAGGAATTATTTTTGTTTTTAATTTAAGTGAATCATAAAGTTTTTGTGTCATATTTGCACTTATTACAGCATCTATTCCGGCGTCTTGAATATCTTGATAATTATATCCCGGGAAAAGATTATGTTCTCTACCCCACAAATTAGCGATAATAGGAATTCCATCATAGTTCTTAAAAAATGTCCCTTGTGAATACGAAATCTCATTAAACAAAATCAGCGATAAAAATATAAACAATGCCGGCTTTTTCATAAATTTCACTCCTTTTGCAGCATTATACTGCATTTATTTAATAAATAAGAATTAAATAAGAAAACCCAGACCGCTAAACCTATATTGCAACAAAAATAGCCGTCTTTTGTTTTCCTTTCATTCAATTAGCCATCAAAGAATAACCCCCATTTCCTGCTAAGCTTTACTAAATTAAGAATCGTATTTTTCTACCATTTTACTTATAAATTATTTATTTATCTGATTTTATCCATTCAATTAACTTATAAAAATTCATATCGATTATCTTCTCTAATTCTAATATATTAATCCCTCTTTCTATACTTAGATATTCATAAACTAGTTTTACATCTTTTGGTTTGACATAACGATTATTTACGATTGTATAAGGTCCATCGGTTTCAGCAAGTATTTTATCGATTGGAATATCTTTAATAATATTTTGTCCCTTTTTGGAGACAATCATTGCAGGGTTTATTGAAAAATAATATCCTCTTTCTATTATTTCTACTAAAATACTCTTTGCGCCTGAATACCAATGGAAGATTGCGTTTTTTATATTATACTCTTCGAGGTATTGAAGCACTGTTTTTTCAGCACCTCTAGAATGAATACTAATAACTTTTTTCTTATTTTTTAATAAGTTTAATATTTTACAGAAGGTTTCTATTTGAATAGATTTTGTTGCCATTCCTTCTCTCGAAAAATCTAACCCAATTTCACCGATGTATGAGGTATGATCGATATTTCTTACGAAACTATCCCATTCTTTGTTATGCTCGGCTCCATTAAGAGGATGCATCCCTAAAGCCAACCTTACGAACTTAAATTTAGCTACATGAGGAGCACCCATCAAATAATGGCTGGGTAAATTGGTCATCCCAATGGTTATAATTTTATTTTGCTCGCTCTCTTCAGCAATCTTCATTGGGTTTTCATACAAATCAATATGGCAATGAGTGTCAATCATAATCCGGCTTTTTTCTTTATTGCTTGTCTTATTTTATCATCGCCTTTTTCATTAAAGAAATCACTCAATTCATTATAACCAGAAAATGCAGTATCAACATATTTATCCAGATCATTAATATCTGTTGTTTGCAAAAGTAATCTCTTTAGCTCTATTTTCCCATAGTTTTTTGATAAAAAACTTAATAATGCACGGAGATCATTAGGAGTTTTTATATCTTTTTCATTAAGATCTATTTCATTATTACAGATATCAAACCCATATTGCAATCCATTATCTAGTCCAGCTTTGTTTAATGCGGCTCTTCTAATCAGACACGGCACGCAATATCCGCAATTTTTTACTTCATCTCTATTTTTTCTCACCCAATATCGCCCTCGAGTTGGATGAGAACAAGAAATAGAATCCGCATAAATTGTTTCTAACAACTTATAATCCAAGCACTCTTTTATAAATTTTCCCTTTGTTTGGAACTCAAATGGATTAATTATTTTATTTTGTATACCCAAATTTACAAGCAAGCCCTGAAATAGTTTCAAGTAGTGTGGATGCATAGTTCTTGTACTACACGAACCAATCCGTGAAGGAGTCAGAGGAATGTTCAATGCAATTAAACCATTTTCAGGGGCATATAATGGAATTTTTTCACCATATGAATGGGCTATGTAAATACCAAGTGCTAAAAATAAAAACGAACGACTTCTTAGGGTTGATTCATTTGCAGGTGTTTTATCAGTAACTCTTATGTGTAAAGGGATAGCTCTTTTTTCATATTTATTCAATATTGAAGATGCTAATCTTTCTTGTGCTGCTTTGGCACCAGAAGAATCATAATGCCCAACAAGAATCAAATGGGTCTTCTTATCTTTAGTTAACAAATTAATTGCTCCAACTAATGAATCCAATCCCCCAGAGAACAGGCAAACTGCATTTGGTGTTTGTTTAATACGGTATTTGTTTTTACAAACGCGCCACTTTGGTTTCCGAAACAAGTCTATTTCTAAGTTAACAAAATTAAAAGTCCATAAGTCTCCTGATAAAAAGCCAAGAGTTTTTGAAAGTTCTGTAGCATTATTTTTCCAAACTTCTGGTTTTTTTACAGGTATATTCAAGCTTAATTCTCTCGTCCAGTTATCATACCCGGTCGTTCTTTGAACTAATTTGTCAACTGAATAACAAATACTTGCAATTAGGAATAATTCTAAAACCCTTTGATCTTGCATTTTACATATATTATAAATATCCCTAAACGAAATCAATAATTCGCTTTCAATATTTAATTCCTTAATTTCAACTATGGTTTTTGCTAAGCCACTTTTTTTACTATATATATCCTCGTATTTGATTGTAATTTCCATTTCTATGCCTCAAATATTTCTTTTATATCACTTACCGTTTTATCTATTATCTGTTCTATTTTATAGGTTGATAGATTAATATTTTTCTTTTTATCAAAGTTTAATTTAATTAACATAAAAGCACTCTCTTTGACTTCTTTCAACTCCATATTTGCTTTATCAGTCCCTATTTTATTTGCCCAATCCTCATAGAAGTCTCGACAAAAAAGTTCGTAAATATAATACCCCATAAACAATCCTATGATATTCTGTACCTCTTCAAAATCGATTTTGTCATTAAATGCCTCATCCAAAGCCGAATATTCAAGATTATCACTAAATAATTCTAATAGTAAATCACCAAGCGCTGTTCTTACTATAATTTCATCTAAAGTATTCGAATTCGTTGCAAAAGCCTCTAAAAGTCCTGAATAAATTTCATTTGCATCCTTACCAATCAATGAATTTAGTCCTTCCTGTTTTAAGGCCTCTGTTAACCCGTTATTTGCAACTGTATTGAAAAAATGACCAACTCTGTTAACCGCTTCCAGCACATTTGTATCTTTTCCCTTGCCACCACCTCCTCCACTAGAGCTGCCTTTTATTAATTTTTCAAAGCCACCGTAAGTTTCTATATACTTTTTAATTAAATCTTTAGCAGCAATGTCTTTTCGGAAAAATTTATTAGTATCTTGTTTTAAAGTAGTCCAATTACCCCCTTTTGGCATGATATATCCTTTTGATGTCCCCATGTTATTTCCCTCCTAATGCTGTATGAGCTGCGGTTTTTATTTTTTTATCCTCAGATTTTGCCAATTTATTTAACAACTTATCAATTTCATCTTTAGATTGTGATTGAGGATCTCTGATTGTTCCTAAATATATAATCCATGCAGGACTTATGTCATTTATTGGTAAGTGATCCATTATTTCTATAAGCGCTTTAGAAGCATTGGGGAATTTGTTTGTTATTAATTTTTGAAGTGCTTTAATCCCATTATTTTCTTTTGGATTATTTTTAGTGTTTCTAGTTAATAATTCCAACAATAATTCTTTTTCAGAACCGGTTAATGAATTGGAATTTCGTGCACCTATGTTTTGCTCTCCATCATTACCCATTAATTGGTTGAGTATTTTTTTTGTATTTGAAGAAGTCATTATTTGGCCTATTTTTAGAGATTCTGTTCTATCTCTAGCCAACCAAAAATAATCTCGTAAATCAATTGTACTTAATTGAGGTTCCAACCTTAACCAAGCTTTTATTTCATGTCTATTCCATTCCTGCAACTTTGGCTCTTTTGTATCATCTCCTTCCGAAATCATTTTTTCAAGATTCTTGATATTTTGAGGAAATCCCTTCTCACTTGTTTGCCAATCATTAAGAACTTTAAACATTTCTTCAAAAGAATATTCTAACACCATTAATTTGGCGAGTACATCATCTCTAATATCAAGTTTTGCAATTACAGCCAATCTCTTCCTAAGAATCATTGCATTTAACATCCGTTTTACTTGTCGTGGGTTACCCTTTAATCCTTCTGTTATTGCTTCTGCAACATTATAACTCCAAAGTAATTGGTTTTTTAGATCTTGATTAATATTTTCACTAAGTATAGATTTAATGTCAGCATATCTATAAGAAGTTAAAGCATCCTCTTCTCTTTTCTTTTGCAAGTCGCTAAGTATATTTTTAAATTCATCATCTTTCAAATATCTTTTACAAGCTAATAAATTCATATATGTTTCAATTTCAGTAGGTGATAAACGTGGAATCGAATAAGGAATTTGAATCAGTTTTTCTAAATAGTCATCTACAATATCATATTTTGCTTCATCAAGTTTTTCAGCAATTAAGGATTGGTTGTTAAACCTTGTTGCTATTGCATGCCGAACGATCCTAGGATCAGCTCCAATTATAAATGCTGTATTTGGAACTGAAACAAATAGTTTTATGGCTTCTAAAGTATCTATGATACGATCTGGCAAACACCTATCAAGATCATCTATTAAGACTACCAAACATTTAATTTCAGTCTTCTTAATCAATTTTCCAAAGTCTTCTCTAAATTTACGAACATCAAGAATATCGGGTTGGCTTGAATCAGCATTTATCAATTCAGACCAATTAAGACTATTATCTTTTTTGTTTTTTTCTTCATCTTTCTGATTAGAAAATTTTTCGGGATTAATTATAGAACCCAAAACTGCCGGTATAGTTCCTGCCCCACCAGTAAGCGCCCCCGCTACTAGAGGAATCCCAATATGTTTTATTCCATATTTTGCCAAATTCATCCACTGAACTCTTTTTAACAACCCAACTACTTCGTCTTTTATTTTACCTTTCCATGTTTTATGCTCCCCCAGCTGAACTAGGATTGAAGAGATAAGAGCGGATTTTGCATCTTCATACCCCTCAAAAGACCATCCATTAAAATAAAGACAAATGGTGCTGGACTTATTATCCTCTTTTTCAAGTTCGTTCATAATCATTTTCATTATGCTTGATTTACCACCACCCCAATCTGCAAAAAGACCTATAGTTACAGGTAAAATAGTCTCATCCTCAATTACTTGAACAAGAAGATCAGCATGAACCTTAAATCCTAATAAATCTTCTGATGTTTCATTATCTGACCACATGTCGATCCTTGTTTATATTATTCTTAATTATTTTAATTAACAAAATTTCAACGCTCCTTAACTGCATTATTTTATTTCGATATAATTCAAACATAGCACCATCTTGTACACAACACCGGCATTCAAGCAAAGTGTTTTGATATTAGATGGATTTTTAAAGACATAATTATCCGATAATTTTAATGAAATTATCAAATAATTATTGAGATGTATTAACCCAATATTACTTTTTGCATCGTATATTATTATTCGAATAATTTTCTATCCTCCAAATCCCTTTAACCAGATATTGATTATTTAAATGTGCCATCTTTTAGACTATTTAATTATAGAATACTACCAACCCATAAATTCAATAAACATTTAAATTTTATATAGTATATCTAATAAGAAAAGCCGGAACGCCAATCAACCATATTGCTTCAGAAACTTGCCGTCTTTTTCCTTTTTATGAGTATAAATTAATAAATTATTTTCGCTTTTGCAAGATATCATAATAGTTTAACTAAATAATATTCCTTTTATGTTAATTCAAAAGCAAGAAAGGGCGGATGATAAACTCCGCCCCTATCTAAATTATTTCATTAACATAAGTTTTTTTGTACTAACAAAATTACCTGTTTCTAATCTGTAGATATACACCCCACTGGCGAGGTTACTACCGTCAAATGTGACTGTATATTTTCCTCTTGTCTTTTGTTCTTCAACTAATGTAATTATCTCTTTTCCTAATACATCATATATTTTTAGAGACACATGCCCATCTTTAGGTATCTGATAAGTTATGTTTGTGGTAGGATTAAACGGATTTGGATAATTCTGATATAAATCGTAACTATTTATCTCGATCTCTTGTGTTAATTCTACTTGCTTTATATTGGCTTTTGCCATTACATCTTCATCGCTAACCTTGTCGGCAACAAAATATTCCGCCACTGAATTGCTTACTATCTCTAAACATAATTTTACTTCTTTGTTGCCTATACCATTTACATTTACTTGATACAATAAATTATTATACTGTTCGTAATCAGTATCTGAATAAGTAACATTATCAAATATCCTTAATGTCTCACCCGTATTTGCTTCGATTAACTTAACCTTAAAGTTAATATAGTTATTAGCACCTAATTTTGATGCCCCACTCTCTACAAGACCGTATTGAACACTATATATAAAGCTCTCACCATCCGAAATTTCGAAAGGTTCGCTAATAAGAATGTTGTTTAAAGATTCTAATCCATTCGTTATATACTCTTCAGGAACCTGTAAAAAGTTCACACTTTCTCCGTTATTCCAAATATCCCCTATCCTAAAGTAGATTTGTGAACTATCTTTCTTGACCAATCCTTGTCTGCCATAATTAATTCCGACTATACCGGGCATTAACTTTGGATAATAAGAACCTATATTGTTTGTTTTAGTAAAAGAATATGGTGCCGTACGTGAATCGAAGACCATTCCTATCATATCTTGTTTTGTAGCACCGTTTGCCACTTGAACATAATTCCCGGCTAAATTAAAATTCTTTATAGTCGTTAAGTTGTTATCAACGAACTTATTACTGTTATTATTGGTCTCGTTCCAAGCAATAACATAAGCTAAATTATCATTCGAACGAGTAATTGTTGGACCTTGCACGTTATTACCAAAATACCAAAAGCGATAGTATGACGGGGACTTAAATACAACAGATTTTTCTGTTGTTGTACTTGTCTTATTAAGTACGTTTACTCCCGTTCCCTCTACTGTTGTAGGTCTATCAATACCGGCACTCTCACGTTCGCCAACCCATACAACTCTTGCACCATTGTTTATTTCTATTATCGAAGGATTATAATTCTTTGTATATCCGCTTCCATATGATACTTCTTGCCTGGTAGCATCCGTTGGTATTCCGTTATTATCAATACCAATATGGTGATACCATATTTTTGAGCTACTATTCGTTATATTTTGTTGGTATGCAAGATTAAAATGAGCAGGGTATGCATTGTTCCCCATCAACGTTGGATTACTGCATGTTTGATCTGTATTAATGGCTAAATTGGCTCCATCCGAAAAAGAAAACTGTGTTCCTGTATAATTAAGATCTCCAATAATATAGTAAATACCTCCTGCCGGCCACCATTGACTCCCGTCCTTCTCTTCCCACGCTACCATAATTTTATAAAACGAATTATATGCTGCTCTACTAATTGCAGGATGACATTCATCAGTATATGGTTTGTGTATTTCTCTTGAATAATTGGCTAAAATTATATCGTCAATATAATTAAAAGATTGAATTCTTATTTTAAATTCATCTCCGTTTTGTTCTTGAAATGCTATTATTACCATATATTCGCCGTTAGAGATTAAACAAGGGTTTTTGGCGTTGTTTTGACTTAACGGAGAACCATTGTTCATTATCTTCCATGTTACACCATTATCCGTACTTCTCTCATACCATACCATCCCCATGCTTTCATAAACAGAGTGCAAATAATTATCACTACTTGTCCTTATTATTTTACGTTGGCTGTTTGCACTGTAAGTATTTACATTATTTGAAATATTGGTCCCTTTTAATTCAGCGGTAATTACAGAATTAGCCTGTTTAAATATTATAGGAGTTTCCAAACTATTTATATATGCAATTTCTGCGGAGTTTTGTCCGTTTATTTGATTTTGTTTCCACTTTACAAAATAACATGGTTTATTATTAAAGCTTATATTACTATTAAGTCCTATCGAGTAGTATGGCGGATCTAATACTTGTAATGAAAGACCTTCATTTAAAAATATCCCTTTGTAAACATATCCGTTTTGACTTGCTGTATAATCCGGAACGAAAGGAGAATTAACAGTTACCCAAGTAGGATATAAACCCTTATTTCGCCTTCCCTTAGCAGAGTTATCGCTTTCCATCATCAACCATGGATCTTTAAATTTTAACGATCCGTTAAGATTAACAAAGAACCCATCAATAGTGGTTTGAATGGTTGTTAAGTAAGTTTTTTTATACTGCGCAGTTATCTCATTTATAGCACTATTTATTAAATCAGCGCTATACCAATTTTGATATAAAATGTCATTTCCGCTTCCTAGTTGAAAATGACGAAACTTCTCCTGAATATTGCTTTGATAATTTGTATCTGCCCTAATAATGGTCGGATTCATTTTGGGAACAGCGGTGTTGGACGGACGACTTATCCAAACATTATTTTTATATTCATCATAATGCCCAAATACAATATTATCACTGCTTACTTGCTTTATCTTTACACCTGAATATTTATAGACTTGTGATGATATTGAGCTTCTTGTATAACCATCCTTATAAGCAACAGCTTTTAGTGTTATTGTTGGATTGGCTTCGTTTGGTACTAAATAAAACTTTCCCGCATATAATGTCGAGAAATTCGAAGGATCTCCGGAGGTTGAATAATAAATTTGAGCACCAGGTGTATTACAGGTTAACTCTACTTCGATTGGTTCAAAATAGTTACCGCTTGCCGGACTGATTAATGGCGTTGAAACGACTCTCGGAACAATCTTAAACTTTTCACTTCTTCCTATTAGAACATTTTCCGAGTTATAAAAATAAAACCTATATTCATCTATACTACAATTCGGACTTAATTGAATGGGTATTTGGTTATTCCCTTCGACAATTGCAGCAGTGCCATAATGAACAACTACATTATTATTATTTTTGATGGCATAATTTAAAGTATTTAAGGGCTTATTTGATGTAAACGTAAGATTATATGTTTCTCCTCTTGTCCATTCTGATATATTAGTCGGATTTGTTATTGTAATGACAGTATTAATTGTCCAGCCTAAATCTTCCAATATTTTTGCGGCTATTTCGCCGATGGAATGATTTACTTCGTTTAATCCGAAATTTGGTGTTATTAATGAATTTGTATTTCCGGCAGGATAGGTATTCTCATCAAGATGACAGATACTACTTCCGGCAGCCCATTCTGACGGCGCATATATTTTCGGTAAGTCATAAATACCTTGTGCATTTAAAAAATTGTTGGTATTTATCCCCGAATAATAAACGCTACCATCTATACAATTGCTATACATGGAATAATTATTTGAATTTTCTGCTAATATCTGCGCCGTAATGTAATTTTCCTGTACAATATATTTGTCATAAATTGTCGAAAAATAACCCTTAGTATTTGTTTGACAGTTATTAAATTTACTTGTCGCTGTCAAATTATTACTATTCACCACTATAGAATGGGTAAATCCCAGCCCATGTAATACTTCGTGCATTAGAATGGTTGCCAAATCATATTTATTGCTCACACAAACTCCGGTTGTATCCAGATTCCAAACAATGGAGTTATTAATATTTACCGTAATTATCATCTCTGCTTCTGCACCATTAAGGTTTTCATCTTTAATTGCTTCCGCAAGCGCAATAGGATATTGGTAATTAGGGTGGAATGGGGATTCTACTGAATTATAATAAGAGGTGGTTACACAGTTAGCCAAAGGCCCCGTGTCCAAATCTTGTTTTTTGACTAATACATTAATTGGTTGATTTGACACTATAATTTTGCTATAAATCCCAAGCACATATTTTAGTACATTTTTATAATCGGTTGACAATTTTTCAGTATCATTCGTAGGGTCCATTATAACAAATCTTGTTGGAGTAAGAACTCTATCACCTGAACCTTGATTTAACACTATTGGGGCTCCTATCCTTGTATTATAATTTATAAAAACCCCGTTACTATTACTTACTTTTAATTCTTGCCCGTTAGTAATGTTTTCTAAAAAAATAATAAATAAAATAATTTTTAAAATTGATTTCATAATGCTCTCGATTGTTATTTGTTAAAATATTTAGTATTTTTTTATAACAAATAGAAGTTATAAGTAGTGTGCTAGACTAAATAATATAATAATTTCTTTTGTTATAAAGTACCGGTGATGCAAGCACCGGTACTTGTTTTTTTAAGCTTTACCTCCTAATTTCTAATTCCTATTTTAATTAAAGGTTTTGAACCGTTTGAACCGCACATTGCTATTAAATTCCCCTTTATTTCAATATCTCTATAATAACCTTCATTAACATTATATACTCGCCATGTTGCCCCGTTATAGTGAGCTAACTGACCGTAACTATTTACTATTATATCGTTCAACCCGTTTATTGCCATTCTGTTTGATTCATGGTTTGTCGGAACTTTTACATCTTCCCATTTTCCTGTTTTATTACTATATAGTCCTCCGCCTGTTACATAAATAGGGAATCCTTTGTTTGTCCATATATTTAAACAATTATTTAGCGTAGTAATATTTTCTATTATTGTATTAGTTCTTTCTGTTATTTTTATAATTGCATTTCGCCGTGCACCAACGTAATTTGAATTATATGCAATACATAATACTTCTTCTTTCCCTGTCTTATAATTATCATAGGCTTTTATACCTGCAATTAGTAAATCGGTTTTACTATTAATTTTTTGCCATTTTATTCCGTTATAATTTGCAAGATGCCCTTTTGCTCCTCCTATATAAATATTATCATTTCTAGTACCGCCTATTGAATAAATTCGAGAACGAAATACTGTTGTATCTAATAGCCATTGTAAATATTTGCTTCCGTTCCATTGCATTGGTATTGCACTACCCAACCAATAGCTATTGTTATTTACACTATAAATTGAAAAATATTCTAGGATGTAAATACTCCCTTGCTCGCGATATTCCACCCTCTCTAGTTCCCATTCATTACCATTATATTTTACTAAATTATAATGCGTATCTTCTCCGTTTTTATATAATGCCCCCACTGCATTTACATTATTTTCATCCATAATCGCTATTTCATTTAAGTAGCCGCTAACATCATCTCCCAATTGATAATCTATCCATGTAATATCGTGACTTGTGGTATCTAAAGTGCTAAAACTTATTACATTACTTTTTTTACCGTCTGATATAGCATATACCTCATATTTTGTTTTTGGACTTAACGAATCCAAACATATTATTGTATCGGTTTTAGATAAATGCACATCATATAAATAATTTCCGTTCTGCATTATACTTACTTTCCAACTCGGCATATCTTTATTGGATTTCACCTCTATCCACGCCTCTATTGATGCGGCATCTACAAACGTCAATTCTAAATCTTCTTTTTTCTCACTTACGCTATTTGTTAAATTACAACCCACCATTAACAATAATACAGCTATTAATTTTAATAATTGCATTTTTATTTTCTCATTTGTTTGATAATTTTTTAATCCTTTATTACTTTCACAGAGTCTCAAATACTTATTATGAATAAATTTACTCCTTTTATATTCTGTAAAAATATGGTAAGAATATTTTTTTTGCAAGCAAAAAGTTGTTAACGGTCAAATAGCGTTGTTAACGGGCGTATAACGTTGTTAACGGGAAGACTTGATAATTAACCATAGTGACTTTCACCCTATTATTCCCCTATTTCAATGCCATAGAAGCACATTGGATACAAATACAATTTTGAATTTTTAATATTTGAAATGAATATTCCACAAAAACTATGCTTGGTAATTCGCCATTTTCAATTATTTTTGTATATTTATGTATCCATTTAGCGGATTAATTATGCAAAACCTACCAATCGGAATACAAACTTTTGAAGAAATTATAAATAACGATTATTTATATGTAGATAAGACAGAAGTAATTACTAGGCTAATTACAAGCGGTAAATATTATTTTCTTTCCCGTCCCCGTAGATTCGGCAAATCATTACTAATTTCTACATTAAAGGAAATTTTTAACGGGAACAAAGAACTATTTAAAGGTTTGTACATTTACGATAAAATTCAATGGGAACTACACCCTGTTATTCATATTAGTTTTTCTTCAATCACTTATAGTAAATCTTCAGATATCTTTCAAAGCGAAATCATTGATAAACTGAAATATATTGGCAAACAATACGGTGTTTTTATTACCGGCTCGACCATAAATTCCGTATTCAATAAATTGCTTCAAGAGTTAAGCAAAATCAACAATGTTGTTATATTAATTGACGAATATGATAAACCCATTATTGATTATATAACAAAGCCGGACAAAGCTAAGGAAAATAGAGATGTTTTGCGTGATTTTTACAGCTCAATTAAAGATAACGACCAATACATAAAGTTTTGTTTTTTAACCGGCGTTTCCAAATTTAGTAAAGTATCGGTTTTTTCAGGTTTAAATAATCTTAAAGATATAACTTTAGATGATAGATTTTCCACTATTTGCGGCATTACACAAGTTGAACTAGACACCTATTTTAACGATAGAATTCCTGCTTTATCCGACAAAGGACAAATATGCGAAGAACTTCTTAAACTAAAAATCAAACAATGGTACAACGGTTACAGCTGGGACGGCGTTAATACTGTTTATAATCCTTTTTCTATCTTAAATTATTTTACGGATGGTAAGTTTAAGAACTATTGGTTTAGTACAGGAACTCCTACTTTTTTAATAGATAAATTTAAGGAAACCAATTTCAAAATTGAAAACATTAATAACTTTATGGCTACGGATGACCTATTCGATTCCTATGACTTAGAAAATTTTGATTATCGTTCGCTTCTTTTCCAAACGGGATACTTAACTATTACAAATTTAGACAGCTCTAACATGATCTACACCCTTAATTACCCTAACAAAGAAGTTAAGGATTCATTTTTGGCTCATATACTAACTACATTTATAGAAAAAGAAGTCAGTGATATTAAATTGCTTAATATTCAACTACAGAATTCTTTATTAAACAACGATTTAGATAGCTTTATTAACTTTATAAGAAGCTTATTTGCCGGAATACCCTATCAACTGCACATAGAAAAAGAAGCCTATTATCACTCATTGTTTTATGTAATAATGGAATTGGTGGGAATAACAATGTTTTCTGAACTAAGTACTTCAAAAGGACGTATTGACGGGGTTATCGAATTAGATCATCACATTTATATTATTGAGTTCAAGTACGTTGCCAAAAATCAAAATGTAGAAGAATTGCTTGCATCTGCGATTAATCAGATAAAGAGTAAAGAGTACTTTGCCCCGTATATTAAAAGAAATAAACCGATTAAGTATTTAGCCGTTGCAATTAACAAAGAAATTGTTGAATACAAAATTGAAAGCTAACTTCCATTACCAAAAAGATGACTGTCTACCGCTTACCTTAGTTTATATAAAATGTTTTTTACAAATATATTATATACGAATCGTAATATAAATAAACCACAAGTGTTTTTTAGGTTTTCCCTTCTTTAGAATAATACAAGCGGCACTAAGGCCGCTTTTCTATCATTATATTTACCCTGTTTGTTTTTATATGAACGGTAGTTATGATTATAGCACTTATTTATTTTGTAGTTAATTTTTTGACACAACGCAAAATATAGAAATTTATCACATTCTTTAATTATCCTCGTAATTGCATTATTTAAATCTTCACCAAAACAACATTTCAATAGATTGTTACTTAATAAATTTAAATTAACAAAGAATAAATATAACAAAACATTACAACAAAATATACATGGTCAATTAAAACCGAATTACATCATTAAAAATGTTACCGAAATAATTTTTAAAAAATGTCGTTGTATCAGAAATTAAAGCTACCAAACCAAGTTATAAAATTATTTGGGTAATTGCTATTTGCGAAGTATCCGAATTGTATGCGATGTAAATCGTTTTTGTGGACTCGAGCTCTCCGATTAAGCTACTTTTAAAGCACCGAGCACACAACGTACACTATTAAAAATAAATACCCTACAAGCACCCATGTTTCATAAATTTCAAAACATTTACCGTAATACCGTAATTACGTTTTGTCGTAATTACGGTAATACGACCGTTTATTTATAAAACAATATCTAATTCCATTCAAAATTTTTCCTTTATTTAACCCTGTTTTTAAGTGTATCAGATATAGTTTCTTTGCGAACTATAAAAATATGATTAAGCATAAAATTTCCGTCTGCTTGTGTAATTTTAATTCTTTGAGGCGATTGCAAAGTAGTATCAAGCCAATCCAAAGCAACAGTAACCCGATCCTTAAAAGACAGTTGTGAATCCCATTTATATACTATTTCCCGATGTTATATTATAAATCTCGCCTTCCAGATTATATAAGTCATTATTGATTATTACATCACCGATAAAAAGAGTATCAGGAACATTATAATTGTAAACATTCTGATTTGTACATATGGAATCAAGTAAGAAGCAGCTCTGCATAATTATTATGGTTATTAGCAAAATTAAAATAATATTTTTAAGTACATAAGAATATTCAATTTTGCTATAAAATACTGTTTTAATTAGATTACTTTAACCGTATTAACGTAATTACGCCATTACGTTTTTACGGCATTGCGTTTTTAATAACCTTTTTTAACTAATTCAATTTTAGCAGCCATTTCTTCATACAACTCTGCAATAGTATTATACTTTGAAGCCATAATACCATTTATAACTCCTCTTACAATTATTTTATTTTGATAATTTTCTAATGGAGTTAATGTATCATTATATGTATGAATAGAATTGTTATTCTTTAATTCCAAAATAATCTTCTCAATTGTTTCCGGCTCGTTCTCTATAATTTTTTCTACTTTGTTCTGTATTTTTGATTCGTAATGAACTTTAATTACCTCTATTCGCTCCTCTAATTGTTTTTCTTGAGCTTTCATTTGCTGTATTTTAATTTGTTCTGCCTGTTGTTTTTTCTCTTCTGCAACATGATTATTTTGCCAATTTTCCTGTAATGCTTTTATCAATAACGCTTCAATATTAACCGGCTCTTTATTCTCTTTTTTTCTTTTGGCATAATCATTCACAACAGTTATCTTCTCTCTAACATAGTCTTCAAACGTTAAGCCGTTATCATAATACGATTTCTCTATTTCTGCACTATTGCTTTTTATACAATTAAAATCCATTTTAATAATTTTAGCGGCTTTACTTTCAGAAATATCTGCTTGTATTAATTCGTAATATAAAACCGTATCGTTCATTTCGCCGGCTATATTTTCACTCTTATGAATTTCAGACTCGTCATCAGTTGAACGATATTTTACTCCTTCAATATTTTTTATATTAGCCATATACTCTTCGTACTTGTAGAAATTCACAATTATATATGTATTCCTTCTAACTTTATCCTTCTCAAAAGTGTAATTTTGTACTAAAAAATCAAGCTGATTTAATACGTTATTAATAACTTCTTTTCGCTTATGATTGTATTTATAATTGTAACCTATTATTTCAGATGTAAAATCTTCAATGGTTTTTTTTATGGTATGCATGCTAAACCTACGATCATTGCCTCTGCCTACCGGTCGTAATATTGTAATCAGTCTTTCGCATACATTTTTGGCGTTACTGCTAAGTGCAAAAAACACTTGTTTTGGAGGCAAATGTATAAAAAATCGATTTTTAACTCTTTCAACAAATGTTTCTGCAAGCACAATTTTATTTGAATGGGGAGAACGCGAATCGAGATCAAGCTCCTCAATAATCATTGATTGCATTTTAATTTTTTGTCGTTTCGGTGGTTTATTGTCAGTAATGTCATTAAATTCTTCTATAACAATAGTTCTATCCAAAGTTTTTAATACCTTTAAATCGTTTTTTAATCGTTCATAGTTCTGGGCGCTTGATTCACGGTTTAAATATTCTAACAAATCTTTCATTGTAATATTTGTAATCACTCTGTCATATTCATTTTGTGTTAGAAGGGATGCTAATAATATTTCTAAATCTGCCGTTGTACGACTTACCTTTCTATCAGGAGTTTTGCTATAACTTAATTCTATAGATACTTTCTTGTTGTCTTTTTCAATTTGATATACAATTTCCCCGGTAGGAGATTCTTCCAACCGTTGGAATAATTGATATGTTGAGTTATCAATATCTTGACGCAGCTTTATAATACCGCCAAATGAGTTATTTTTAACATTTATTTCATTATCATCCATAAAAAAAACCATTACTCTAATAGTAGTTTTTAAATAGTTATTAATAGTTATATATAGTAGGGGAACGCCAACTTATTATATTACAATAAGTTACAAGCCGATTTTAACCTGACTTATCGTTTATTTCACCCGACTTATCGTTTATTTTACCCAAGTTATCGTTTATTTCACCCGACTTATCGTTTATTTTACCCAAGTTATCGTTTTCCCAATCTTCGTTAAATTTTAACCCAAAATATCGAAAAGTCACTAAAAAAGCAATAGATTAGGCTCTAGTTAACGATATTTCGGGTGAAATTGTGTTATAGCTCTTTGTAATTTTATTTATCTAACGATAAGTCGGGATATTTTTTTAAAGCTTTTCCAGAAAATTTACAATTATTTCTTTTATTGAAAGATGATTTTGAGCTGCATATACCTTTAACTTATGATGCAAATGGTTTGGTAACATTACGGTAAGTTTTTTTTCGGAAGTATTCTCGATTGTATTAATAATCAAATCTGTAGTGTTTGATTGAGTTTCAATCGGCTTTTTTAATGAATCTGAAAGTCTTTTACGGTCCATAATCACTTTATCTCCATTAATTGTTTTAATTCACTGTATAAAGCAATAACTTCATCCTTCGCTTTTTGGTCGGTCCATTCAAGTACGGATAATCCGTTCAATGCCGAATCCGCATAAGCTATTCTATTATGCAATTTAACGCTAAATAAGGGCAATCCTAGCTCTTTTAGGGCTTCATTGGTATCTTGGCTTAGCAACGTCCTTGGATTGTCTCTATTAACGATAAAATATGCTGTCAGTTTCGAATTAATTTCCTGGGCTATTTTAACTCGCTGAACAATATTTTCGGTTGCCCAAATGTCATACGGGCTAGGCGATACCGGAATTAGAACCGTTTCTGATACGGCAATTGAGGTTGTGGATATTAAATCGAGCTGTGGCGCACCGTCAATAATTATCATATCATAATCTTTGGTAAACTCTGTAATTTGCTTTTTTAGTGCTTTGGCATCTGGAATTGCCACTACGCTAATTTTAGCGGCTGTATCGGGGCGTTCTCCTGCCCAGCGAATACTTGTTGCTTGAGGGTCAGTATCTATTAACAACACCCGAAATCCGTCTAAATTTGCCGCTACCGCTAAGTTGGTTGATATAGTTGACTTACCCGAACCACCCTTTAAATTCAATACTGAAATTATCATGATTTCTCCATTTTCTTTTACTGTAAAGCCGTAATACCGTTTTAGCGTAATACCGTAATTACGTTTTTACAATAATACGTTAATACGTAATATTATGCAAATTTAAAGTAATAAATAAAATTTTATTTAATAAATAACTTAACGATATGTTGGGTTAAAAAGTTATTCCAACTTAAAAAAAGTATAATTTCGGTTCATTTTATATGTAAATTTTAAAGTTATACATACAAATCAAACCAAAATTCTTTAGTAAAAACCAATATTTCTTAGTTGATAAGTCGGGTGATTTTTTTTGAACGGCAGTATTTGTGTTGCTAAATTCCGTTTGTCGCTTTATTTTGGTTGGTCTTCTTTTATAACCCGCTTAAATTCGCACATAAATAAATTTTAAGACGTTTTTATTGTCTGATTTAACAAATTCATATCTCTGCTTGTCCATATGCTTATTAAGGCTTAAATTCAGTTATTTTTTTATAAATTATTTCCAACTTGTATTTATTTTTTTGTATCTTGCAACAATAAAATTGGTATTGTTGCAGTTTGGAATGAGTGAGAAATATAAATATACGTTTACGGTTGGCAACTTAATGCTGGAGGAATTTACTACCGTTGCCCACATATTGGCTTTTTCGGATTTGAGAGCCGAAAAAGATAATATTATAAACAATAATCTGCTTAATATCAAATCTGAAAGTTCCAGAAATAGATTCTTTTCGGAAATGCTTAACCGCTCGGATAATATAGGCAACCGCTTTTGGAAACATTTTATTGATGCCGACCATAACGAAAAAGCCTTTTTAATGTTCTATTTGCTTCTAAAAAATTATTTATTGCTTTTCGATTTACATAAAGATGTAATTTTGCCTAAAGTAAGAACTTTAAATTTAACGCTTAATTCTGAAGATGTTCATATATTTTTTCAAAATAAAAGTATCGAACATCCCGAAATTAATAATTGGTCAGATACTACAAGAACAAAAATAATCAGTGCAATTTTTTTAATCTACTCACGGGCAAATTTATTAAACAAAAACTCTATTTTAATAACAAAGCCGACAAATAAGTTTTGGTTAAATTTTTTGTATTACGGTGATAGATGGTTTTTAGAATTTGCTTTCTTAAATAAATTTGAAAGAGAAAATATTCTGAGGGAATATAATGAATTTAGACAATCTGTTTAATTTGCTCTCCACCACCGAATTCCAAAATCCGGAAAGTGGCAGTTTATTTTTTCCCGTTTACATATATACCTACAACCCTGCCGAAGAATACTGCTTTAGGGAAGAACTCGAAATTCTTAAAAACAGACTGCTTAGAGCAGCTATTTATCAAGATTGTATGGTCATTAATATTTATGATGTTTTTATTGACTTTCTGAAGTCTCGATTTTTGGGTAATGACAGTTTATTTGATTTACTTATTGAACAGGAAAAAATTGAAGGCACGGATTCTATTTATGAACCGACTCGGGATTGTGCATTCGGATCTGATTTCTTTGATTTCTTAAATAAAAAAATAATGAATAGTTTTAACTTACAAAACGAGTATAAAAAGGTATATATTTTTATTCACGGTTTTGGTTCAATTTTTCCGTTTTTGCGTTTAAGCGAATTTGTTAAACTTTACGAAAAATATATTAATGCCGGTAACTATAAAATTATTTCTTTTTACCCCGGGAAATTTGAAAATAATCATTATTATCTTTTTAACGAATTAAATAACGAAGATTTTTATCGGGCAATTTTATTAAATAATAATTGAGAGCTTTTATGAATATTAAAGATCTGTTTTTTAGAGATATTGAAAGGAATATTAATCCTGCCGTTGTGGTCGATAAGCTTGACGAAGCAACTATTAATACCGAAATAGAAGAATATGTATTTACAAATTCAACCATTAACAATTTATACAAATTTTTAGACGGGTTATTTAACTCTAAAACGGATAAGACAGGTATTTGGGTAAGCGGATTCTACGGCTCCGGTAAATCGCATTTTATTAAATATGTTTTCTATTGTCTAAACAAAAAGTATTCCGAAATGGCTTTTAACCGCTATTTGGATGCCGTAAAGCACAACAACGATTCCGATGATTTAGGCGATTGTACCGCTTCCAACATTACTTTATTAAATAATAAAATTAAAAAGACCGAAATAGATACGATAATTTTTAATATTGATAGCGTAGGCGGTCAGGATACCAATAAACACAAAATAACTAAAATCATCTTTAATCAGTTTAACAAATTTAGAGGGTATAATGCCACAAATATTCCGTTTGCTTTAATGGTTGAAAAGCATTTGGATAAAATAAACAAACTGGAAGAGTTTATTAAACTTATTAATGAGCGACTTAACATAGATTGGAGCGAAAAAGCGACCACGGCAATTTGGTTAAAATTAAAAAGCGTACTGGAAATTGTTGAAGAACTTGACCCTTCGGTTGATATTGCTTCCTTAAGTAATAAAATTAAAAATCCGGACGATATTACCATTGCCGATCATTTAATACCCGAACTGGTCGATTTCTTAAATACAAAACCACGTGATTACAGACTTGTTTTTTTAATTGATGAAATCAGTCAATATATTGGTTCTGATTCAAGTTTATTGTTAAATCTTCAAACTATTGTTGAAGAAATAGGTGCCAAATGCGGAGGTAAAATTTGGATTACTACAACCGCACAGCAAACATTAAATGATTTTCTTAATAATAACCAAAACAGAAACGAAGATTTCGGAAAGATTTTAGGACGTTTTGAAACTCGTATTTCTCTTGAAAGTCAAGATTCAACCTACATTACCCAAAAACGTATTTTGGATAAAAATAGTAACGGAATAGCCTATTTATCGGATTATTACAATAAATATAAAATGGATATCGAAAATCAATTCATCTTGAAACACGATATTTATAGTGGCTTTGATTCTAAGGATAGTTTTATCAATTCTTATCCTTTAATCCCTTATCAGTTTAAGCTAATTGCAGATGTTTTTGAAAGTTTTGCCTTTTTGGGTTATGTAATAAAAGAAGTTAAAGATAATGAACGCTCATTACTCCGTATTATACACCATACAGTTAAACTTATGAAAGATAAGGAAGTAGGGGAGTTTGTTACATTTAATTCCTTTTTTAACGACTTAATGATAAGTAATTTAACTCATATTGCACAAAGAATTTTAGACCGGGCAAAAAGTATATCTACAATTAAAAACGATCCTTTTGCCAAAAGTGTTATTCATACATTGTTTATGATTTCCAATATTTTGGATTCTAAAAAGAAGTCTTTCCCTGCAACTTTGGATAATCTTATTCTGCTTTTAATTAACACACCGGCTATTAACAGGCTTGATTTACAAAAAAAGATTGAATCAATTCTAAATATTTTAATTGAAAATACCATTATTTTTAAGGAAAATGATTATTATCAATTTTACAAAGAAGAGGAAATTGATGTTGCACGTCAAATAGAAAATACTGTTGTAACAAGCGAAGATAGATTAGATTATTTTTATAGAGATTTGCTTCAATCTGTTATTAGTATTAATAGTCGTTATCCATACGGAAAAAGTGTTTTTACAGTTTCTTTAAGTATTGACGAAAAAAACATATTACAAAATGGGGATATAAAAATAATAATTTCGATTTTTGATACTGCCCCTCCGCAGGAAAAATTAATCGGCTCAAACAGAAACGATCTTATCTTTTGTATAAACGATTGGTTTATGAAAGATAAAAAAATGCGTAACGATTTTGAAATTTACATAAAAAATAAAAAATTCGTTTTACTAAGTGCCGATTCCTCTACGGGAAGCAGAAAAATTGCTATAGATAAGTTCGCTTTATTAAATAACCAGAGAATTAAAGATATTCAAAATGCTTTTAGAAATAATTTTTTTAAAACTCCTTTTATTTCAACCGGAAAAATCGGTTCTCTTGCCGATTTTACCGTACAATCACCTGAAAGCATATATAAAAATGCAGTTGAATATCATCTTTCGGAAGTTTATAATAAAATTAGTATCGCAGATAGTTATGCATTTTCGCAGGATATGTTAAAAACAAATTCGTCTAGAGATATAACCGATAAAACACTATCCACAGCCGAAAACCTTGTTGAATCTATGCTTTTAAGGCAAGGCGATTCAATATGTTTAGCCGATGTTATTAAACAATATGAAAAACCTCCTTACGGATGGCGCGATTGGGCTATTCTTGATATTTTAATTAGGCTTGTAAAAAAGAATAAAAGAAAATTTGAATATAGAAGCGATCAAATTGATCTGAAAACATTTATAGATAAAGCATCCAGAACCAACGAAAGGCAAGCTATTAATGTTATTAAACAAGAGAATTTTGATATTTCGGTTATTACCGGAGCTATTGATAATTTTAAAAATATCTTTAATGAAAGTATTCCGTTTAACGAAGATTTTAATATTGTTATTCATCAAATTAAAGAAAAGTGTAAGCACTATTTACAAAAATATGAAAGCTTAAAAGAAAATTATATAAGTTATCCGTTTGCAAAGATATTCTCCGATGTTTCTGAAAAATTAAGAAATATTATTGCCATGCGCGATCCAAAAGCCTTTTTTGACCACTTACAAGCTGAGCAAAATACATTAAAAACACTATTGGATAGCTGCAAAGAAAATGAAAGTTTTATCGATACTCATTTTAAAAGATATGAAGATATTAAAAAAACTTTTGAAAAATTATCGGTTAACCTTAATAACTTGGATGAAAACAGTCGTAAAAAGGCTGAACAAATTGAAAACTACTTAAATAACGAAGTTAATCCGGGCGAAAATTTCCACTTAATTATGAAAATGAATACCGAAATTACAAATGTTATTAAAGAAAAAACGAAAGAGATTAAACAGGAAACACTGGAAGTTTATAATAAAATATTTGAGGATGTTAAAAAAACGGCTGTTGAAAACGGAATGACGCTTAACGAAGAGCTGCAAAAATACAATTTGTCCGATGAAATCGAAACAGAACAATCGATTGATAGGATAGAGTTGTACAAAGCAAATGCAAATAATTTTAAACTTGAAGCCGTAAAATATGTTATTGATAAAAAATTAAAAGTAGAAAATAAAGACAAAGAAACAGAGGTTATTAGAAACCTTAACTGTGTAATAAAAAACAAAGAAGACCTTGAAGATTTTTTGGCAAAACTTAAAAATCAAATAGAAACCAAACTTAACAATAATAAAATTGTAATAATTAATTAACTTATAGCGTAAGGGTTAGGCATTATATATGAATACCAATAAACTTAAATCGTTTGCAAAAAATGCTCGTATAATTTTATTGAACGGTGTTAATCAAAGAATGAACTACTGGGGCTTTGGTAAAAACGGAGATACAAGTTTTACTTTGGAAGCAATTTCGGGCGGATATACTTTTAGAGATAAAGTTTTTGACGATGCTTCCGTACCAAAAAAATATGATGCTCTTAAAAAAGCTCTTAAATTGCATACGGTTGAGGATATTATTGAGCAAGCCGCCTTTACATGGTTTAACAGATTTATTTCATTAAAAATACTTGAAAAAAACAATTACATTAATCCGGTTTTGGGATATGTTTCTTCCGAATTGGATGAACCCGCATTACTACATAACGCAAGATTAAAGCAAGAAAACTTTAACAATAATAGGCTAGACAATTTGTTTAACCGTTATTTGGCGGATAATAACGAAGAATCCGCTTTTGCTTTGCTTGTATTAAATTTTTGCAAAAACCATAAATTAACCAATAAAATATTTGGTCATATTAACGATTATACCGAGCTTTTATTACCCGATAATTTACTTTCTTCAAACGGTATAATTAATTTAATAAATACAAACGATGCCATAAGTGATGAAGATTATAAAGAGGTTGAATTAATCGGTTGGCTTTATCAGTTTTATATATCCGATAAAAAAGATCAAATATTTAAAAACTTTTCGTCAAATATAAAAGCACGAGCCGAAGACATTCCTGCAGCAACTCAAATATTTACGCCAAAATGGATTGTTAAATATATGACCGAAAACAGTACAGGGAATGTTTGGTTGGATTACAAACCTGAAAGTACGTTAAAAAGCGAATTAAAATATTATGTGGAAACCGAAAGAAGAGATCCGCTTATTAATGATATTATCCGGCTTACATTAATGGATCCTGCTTGCGGAAGCGGACATATTTTGGTTGAAGGTTTTGATTTGTTGTTAAAAATGTATGTAGAAGAAGGATATACAGCAAAAAATGCCGTTACCTCTATTATTAAAAATAATTTGTTTGGTTTGGATATTGATGATCGTGCATCACAGCTTGCAAACTTTGCCGTATTGTTAAAAGCAGGGAAATATAACCAAAGTTTGCTTGAAAACCCTATTGATACAAACATTTTAGCTTTCCCCGAGCATTATAATTTTGACGATTCCGAAATAGAAACATTTATTAAGCCCGACAATACAGATATAACCATTGAAGAATTAAACAAGCATAAAGCATCTATTTCAAACGCTTTAACATTACTTAACAAAGGAAAAAATTTAGGTTCCGTTATAAAAACCAACTTGCCTAAAAATACTTTTGAGCTGGTAAAAAGCCGATATAATTATTTTGAAGAACAATTTAACGAAGATCTTTTGCCCGTTGATAAAAAAAGCATTTGGATTGAGCTTAAACCTTTTATAAAAGTTTTAATTATGCTTAACAACAAATACTTGTCTGTTGTTGCAAATCCTCCTTATATGGGGGCAAAGAATATGAACGAGGAGCTAAAAGCTTATGTGAATAAAAATTACCCGATTGCAAAAAGCGATCTATTCTCTGTGTTTATTGAAAGAATGATTGAGTTAACAAGAGTAAATGCAAGGATGAGTTGTATAACGATGGAATCTTGGATGTTTTTAACTTCTTTTGAGAAACTTCGAACACATATAATTGACAATTACAATATAGTGTCTTTAACCCATTTTGGTTGGCATATTATAGGTATAGCTTTTGGTACTGCTATTCTTGTGTTGGATAAAAATAATGATTTTCGAAAGGGGGAATATTCTTATCTTGAAATTAAAGATATTAATCCCGAAACAAATACTCCTTACATTTTTCCCATTAAGAATAATGGTAGGTTTGCAAACATCCTCCAATCCAACTTCTCAAAAATCCCCGGTTCACCGATTGCTTATTGGGTAAGTGAGAAATTTTTATCACCATACGATAATAAAAAGACCATAAATGATTTTTTCTTTTCTGGTGGTCGAAACAAAACACATAACAATAATAAATTTGTGAGATATTTTTGGGAATGCAATTTGAAAGATATAGGATTTAATAATAATTGGATATTTTATGAAAATGGGGGGGCAAGTTTAAAATGGTATGGTAATAGTTTATTTATAGTAAATTGGACGAACGAAGCACGTGGCTATTATGCCCTACATGGTGGGTTGCTAAACAATAAATTTTGGGATGTTTTAGGAATTGTATGGAATTTGGTGTCGTCTGGGAATACTTATTTTCGATTAAAAGATAAAGGAAAAATATTTTCGTCGGCAGCACCTACTATAATTACAATAGAAGAACAAAAAAATATTTACACAGCTCTAGCATTTCTAAATTCAAAATATGTTACGGAACTATTAAAATGTTTTAACACAACGGTGAACACTACGGTTGGTGATATATTAAAACTGCCATTTTCTGTTGAATTATCATATAAAAATATCATCGAGGAATTAGTTTTTGCAAATATTAAATGTGCAAAAAAATCCTGGGATATTAATGAATATAGTGTTGATTATCGGATAAATGAGATATTATTACTTAAGGATAGTAACTTACTAAAAGCTGCATATTTTGTTTTTATTGAAGAGATGAAAAAACTATTTTTTGAATTACACAAAAACGAAGAAGAACTAAACAGAATATTTATAGAAATATACGGTTTACAGGACGAGTTAACCCCAGAAGTGCCGTTAAAAGAAATTACGATATTACAAGACATAAATTATATAAACGAAAACAACGAGCTTGTTTTTAAGAAAGACGAAATTATTAAACAATTTTTAAGTTATGCAATTGGGTGTATGATGGGAAGGTACAGCTTATATAAAGAGGGGCTTATACTTGCCAATAGCGGCGATACGCTTGAAGAATATAACAAAACAGTATATGAAAAAACCGAAAAAGACCCAAATCATTTTATGCCCGATGAAGACGGAATAGTCCCTTTAATGGGTTCGGGGTATAATTTTAGTGATGATATTACCGTTAGAATGCGTAATTTTTTGGAAGCCTCGTTTGGGCAAGATACCATAACCGAAAACATTAATTTTATAAACGAATGTTTGGGTATGGATATGGATAAATTTTTAACCGAAAAGTTTTGGCAATACCACTATAAAATGTATCAAAAAAAGCCTATTTATTGGGTATTTGCATCTTCAAACGGTTCGTTTAAAGTGTTGGTATATATGCATAGAATGAATAAATACACTATACAAAAAATACGGAACAACTATTTATTAAGGCATTTAAGTTTTTTACGCAACAATATTGAGCAGTTAAGCAAAAAGACAAGAACTCCTGCCGAAGATAAACTTTTGGATAAATTACGCAATGAAGAATTGGAATGCAAAGATTACGATATGCTTGTAAAAGATAAAGCAGATAAGCAGATAGATTTTGATTTGGATGACGGAGTAACCGCTAATTACCAAAAATTTGAAGGAATAGTCGTTCCAATAAAATAAACGGAGGAAAAATGTCGTATTTACCTATTTCCGTGAAAGAAGCCATCTTAAAAATCAATAAAGACTGGTTTTTACCTGCAGTACAAAGACCCTATGTTTGGGGAAGCAGATATGAAAGTGAGAGATATATATGTAAATTGTTTGATTCTATTTTGAAAGGATATCCTATCGGAGGATTAATTGTTTGGGAAACCGATCAAGAAATACCATATAGAAGATTCATCGGTGATTATTGTCCTGACAATTTTCCGGAATTAGTCGATAAAGGACAACATGGGAAAAGCGGAAAGGGGTTGATTTATGATGGACAGCAAAGATTACAAACATTATATAGCTGCCTTCAATTTACATTTAACGATAAAATTCTGATTTACGACCTGATATCTAATGATACTGATGATAATGACAGAGATAAAACAGGTTTCTCGTTTGTAGAAAAGAACTCTGAAATTGGTTGGAATTTTGTAAGAATGAATGAAATATTTTCTAAGAATACTGGTGAAAAATTTCAATTTAGAAGAAAAATAATTCAAAAGACTGAAAGTATTTCAGCATTACAAGCGGAAATAATAGAGCAAAAAATTGATTTATTATGGTCTATTTTTGTGGATACTGATAAGAAATCATTATCATTTTATCCATTAAAAGTTCAAGAAGAAACGATTGTAAATGATGTATTTGAAAGATTAAATACAGGAGGCATGTCATTAACATTAGCAGACCTTGTCTTCACAGAAATAAAAAAAGAATTTGCAAATTTTGAAGAAGATCTTCAAAAAAGTTCAAAAAAAATATACAAATTAACCCACAATGGATATTCTTTTAATGCATACAGCATTTTGCAATTATTAAACCTGATTGTAAAAGGAACAAGTAGATTAGATCATAAAAAAGTTGTTAAATCTGATAGAAAAACATTTGTAGATACATGGAAGGAATTGGAAGAACCCTTATTATCTTTCTTCAGAGATTATCTTTATAATGGATTTAAGATAAACAATTCATCTATTATTCCAAGGAGTAATGCTTTGTTGCCGATTATGGTATATTTTTATAAACTTTATAAAATAGGATTTAAGTATAAGGATATTGCACCGATAAGCATAAAAAAAATAAGTCGATTTTTAATTAAGTCACAAATTAATGATTGGAATTTACAAAGCTATATTGATAATTTTACTAAAATAATTATTGAGCAAGCAGATCTAATAAAAGGAATGTTTGATTTTCCATCGGATTTGATAGAATCTTATGTCAGTATTGATAAAAAACGCTTCCTTGAAATTTCAGAGAAGAATTTCATTGATTATAGATGGTTTGCGTTAAAAGTTTTAACTCCCAACAGAGAATATCTGTTTGATCCGACAATCAAGGGACGCTTTAACCCAGAGATAGATCACATATATCCACAGCGATTAAAAGGACAAGATGAAAACTATAGGAAAATGGTTGATATAATTTGGAATATGCAGCCTGCACCCGGTGATGTAAATATTTATAAATCAAATATTCACCCCAAGTTATTTTTTACCGATGATTACAAACTGAAAGCAGGAGAGGAGATTTTTGGAAGTAAATATATTGATAACTATGATTTCCTTTTCCCGAAAAATAATGGAAAAATTGATTTTGAAAATGAAGTTTGGAGTAATCCTAAATTGTTTATTGAAAAAAGACGAGAACTTATGCTTAATTTCTTAAAAGAAAAATACGACATTGAATTAATAGAGGATAATAACTAAGTATTTGGCATTATATAATTTATCAAATAGATTTTGATTTGGATGACAGGGTAACCACAAATTATGCACGATTTAATGATATTTTAACTAAACTTAAATAATTGGCGAAAATAAAATTATGTTAGACCAAAAAGTTATCGAATACTTTAAAAGGTTTCCAAAGTTAAAAGTACTCTTCTTTTTTGATGCCGAAAAAGAGCATCTTAACGAAATAGAAAACTTTAATGCCGGCGAAATTAAATTAGTAATTGCCGGAAATAATTTGTTTACCTTAAAATATAATTTAGAGGCTGCTCTAAAAAACGAAAAAGTGTTTTTATATTTTAATACCGGCGAACCAAAAGGAGAAGACAGAAAGCGATTTGTTTTACTGGATATATTGGTTGCAAACAAAACATTGTATTTGGACGAAGCGGAAGACATAATTAAGGAATTTAATTTAAGCGATATAAATAGACCTTTAATAAAAAAGTATATTAAATACTTGAAGATTAAAAAACACAAGACTGTTTTGGCAAGAATATTAAACGATATTAATTTTAACGAAACGAGCTTAAAAAAAGGATTGGTATTCTGTTTTTTGAATGCACACGAAACCGAAGACGATACTTTATTAATTATAAGGTTAATAACAACTCTTTTGGAAAACAATGCCGAAAAAGTAATTGAAAAGATAAAAGAAATAGATGCCGAATCTTTGGTATCAAGTATAATTAATACTTATTTTGGATTAAGGGAAGATAATAAATATGATGAAATAGCCTTATCGCCTCAGCTTTTTAAGTCGTTGGCTGTTCAAATAAAGTATAACATACTTACAAAAAACATAACAAAAGAAATAAAAACAGCTCAAAAATCAAAAAAAGAACTTGCCTACAAAGATACCCTTGATAGATACTTTATACATAATATAACCGATAGTAGATACTTAAACGGAATAACAACATTATTTAACGATTGGCGTAAGCATATAACCCTTTCAAAACAACTTGATTTGGTTTGGGATAATTTGGCAAGCGATATAGACGAAGTAAAAATTTTGGAAACTTACGGTGTTGACCAAATATATGGTTATTACGGTAATAATTTTGTTATAAACATTATAAAAATTGTAATTAAGGGCATTGAACTTAACCCGAGCGGAGTAATAAAATCATTAAACAATATACTTTCCGAATCAATTGAAAGTAAAAGCGAGTTAGGTTATTTTGTTAAATTTTTAATTTATTATGCAAATATTAATAACATATTAAGCTCTTCCGGCGGGTATATTTATAATAATCCGGAAGAATATATTGCAAAATATACCGAAACATTTTATTTAGTAGATACCTATTTTAGAAAAGCATTGGAAATATCAGCCGATTTCCCTGTATATGAAACAATTAAAGATAACTTTGATTCCGATCTTTTAATTGGGAAAATGCAAAACGGTTATGTTAAGTTCTTAATTGATTATAATAAAGGCTGGATAAAATGCATAAAAGACTTTAACTTTGAATTTAATAATATACAGGTAACAAAACAATACGAATTTTATAACAAATTTATAGAAAAAAGCGATAATAAAGTAGCAGTTATAATTTCGGATGCTTTTAGATATGAGTGTGCGGCGGATCTTGCCGAAGAGTTAAAAAAAGACCCTAAGTTTATGCTCGAAATAAAACATGCTTTGGCATCTATTCCTTCAAACACAAAACAAGGGATGGCAAATTTACTTCCGTATAGGGAGATAGACTTTAATAATGAAACATTTATTATTGACGGAATATCAACCGAGGGAGTAGAGAACAGGGATAAAATTCTAAAAAAAAGAAATACCGAAAGCAAAGCCGTTACTTATGATTATGTAAATAGTCTTGGCAGAGAGGAAGCGAGAGAGCTATTTAAAAACAAGGTAGTTTATATTTATCATAACCATATAGATGCAATAGGGGATGACAGAAACACCGAAAAACAGACGGTTGATGCCGTTAGAAAAACAATTAAAGATTTAACAATACTAATTAAAAAAATACATTCTTCTTATAATGTTGCACGCATAATAGTTACTGCAGACCATGGGTTTTTATATAATCATAGCGATTTACCCGAAGCGATGTATGAAAAGTTGCCGGATAGCGAAGCATTGGTAAACCATAATAGGTATTCGGTATTTTCAAAAAGAGTTGATACCGAAAGTTATATTTTTGAAATGTCCAAGTGCTCTAATATTAAAACGAATAATTATATAACAATACCAAAAGCTATTAACCGATATAAAAGACAAGGACACGGAGCGCTATTTGTACATGGTGGGGCATCGGTTCAAGAGTTAATAATTCCGATAATAGAAAGTATTAAAAAAAGAGAGGAAGTAACCGAAGTTGTTCCTTTTAAGATAATTAATCAAAAACTTACAATAGTATCAAGCTCATTAAAAGTAACTATATTACAAGAAAGAGCTATAGATGAAGGATATAGAGAAATAGAAATAAGTGCGGGTATTTATGATGAATTCGGAAAACTTGTATCAAACGAGCAGGTTATTATGCTGGATTCCGTTTCGGAGAACCCAACCGAGAGAACGAAAGAAATCATTTTAAATTTGCAGTACGGTATCAATAAAAACAACCAATTATATTTAATTTTATATAATCACACAAAGGATTTAAGTAAAATTAATCCTTTAATAAAATTAACGGTAATTAATCAAACATTAATTGAACCGGAGTTTTAATGGAGTTGCAGGACAAAATTAATAAATATTTTGAAGGCAAAGTAGTAAGAAAAGACTTGGCAAAGATAATAAAAGGGAATGCGGTTGTACCGAGTTATGTTTTAGAGTATTTATTGGGACAGCATTGTGCTTCTTCGGATGAAGAAATAATAAATCAAGGGTTAGATAAAGTAAAAACTATAATTCGAGATCATTTTGTTAATAGGGACGAAGCGGAATTTATAAAATCTATTATCCGCGAAAAAGGGAAATTCAAAGTAATAGATAAAGTTTCGGCGGTACTAAACGAAAAAAAAGACGTTTACGAGGCATCGTTTAGCAATTTAGGTATAAAACGAATAATAATTAGCCCTCAATTGATTAAACAACACAAAAAAATTCTTGCCGGAGGTGTTTGGTCAATAATTACATTAGAGTATTTCCATAATCCCGATGAGGAAAGTGTTCCTTGGTTAATTGTTGAGTTAAAGCCCATACAGATATCGAAAGTCGATTTAGAAGAATATATTGCATTACGAGAAGAATTTACAAAAGATGAATGGATAGATTTGCTTATTCAAAGCATCGGTTTTGTACCAAGCCGATTTACTTTTAGAAGCAAGCTAATTCAATTAAGTCGATTAATCCCTTTTTGTGAAAATAATTATAATTATATTGAACTTGGACCAAAGGGAACGGGTAAATCGCATATATTTTCCGAATTATCTCCGCACGGTATATTAATATCGGGAGGCGAAGTTACGGCTCCTAAACTATTTGTTAACAATACTACGGGTCAAATAGGGCTTGTCGGTTTTTGGGATGTAATAACCTTTGACGAATTTGCCGGAAGCAATAAGACGGTTGATAGAAAGTTAGTTGATATAATGAAAAATTACATGGCAAATAAGACATTTTCGCGCGGTACTGATGTAATGGGAGCTACAGGCTCGTTTGTATTTGTCGGTAATACGGAGCACTCCGTTGCTTTCATGATAAAGAATGCACATCTATTTATTTCATTGCCAAAAACATATATTGACAGTGCGTTTTTAGATAGAATACACACGTATGTACCGGGCTGGGAAGTTGATAAATTACGCGGTGAAATGTTTACTTCGGGTTACGGTTTTATTGTTGATTACCTTGCCGAAATATTAAAAGAATTACGAAAAGACGATTATGCTCAATTGCTAAATGAATTTGTTGAATTGGATAGTTCGATTACTACAAGGGATAGAGACGGAATATTAAAAACATTTTCCGGACTGGTAAAAATAATATACCCTTCGGGTAAATTAAAATATGAAGAAGCGATTGAATTAATTAACTTTGCGATTGAAGGGCGTAAAAGAGTAAAAGATCAATTACTAATTATCGATGATACTTTTGAAAAAGTTAATTTTGGATATTTAGATAAGTACAACAACAAGTTTGTTAAAATAGAGACTCTGGAAAACAAACAATATAAAATAATCGACGAAGATGAGTTATTAGACGGCAACAATAACAAAGAGATTATTTTTACCGAAAAGGAAGTTAACAAAACGCTAAAGCCCAAGCATATTTCTATAATAGATAATCAAGAAGGTATTTCATACGAAAACTTATTTGCAGATTATATTCAAGGAAGTACGGAAATCACGTTAGTCGATCCTTATTTACGATATCCGTATCAACTGAATTATTTACTGGAATTTTGTTTAATGATAGCAAAAAACAAGAAAGAAGAAGAAGAGCTTAACTTAAAAGTAATAACCTGGAACGAACCGGACGAGATGATAAAAAGCTCAAACGACACTCTTGAAGAGATCTCGCAAACGGTATTTGATTCAGGCATTAATTTAACGTGGGAATTTAACCCCAACATACATGATAGATATATCGACATGAATAACGGTTGGAAAATAATACTTGGCAGAGGATTAGATATATACTTAAAACCCGAAGGTAGATTTAATATTGCGGGGTTATGGCAAGAAAAGCGCAAATGCAAAGCCTGTGAGATTATATATATTTGGAAAGGGTAATTAAAACGCAGTTTTGTTTTTTTAGTTGTGATATTTTTTCTTGTTAATAATTGGCTGATATATTTAATAATTAAATATTATTACTATTAGCGTGGCAATTTATAGTGAGGATTTATTTTATTATTTTCCCTCATTTTACTAAATAATAAGTGTCTTTGGTATCGTTTTTTGATACAGAAGACACAATACAATAATTCAAAGATTTTATTTTATAGGGTATTTCGAAATGGTAGATACTATAAACATTAATATTAATATAACCCCTGATGAAGTTTTTTATGTTTCAGAGAAGCTTACTAAAAGATATAGGATAAATAACGATGAGGGGGATCAAAAAATTGAAGGGATGTTTCATAATTTTAAAATACGTCTTTTTAGAGGTATGATATACATATCTGGGTCGTTATCTAAATATTATAAGGGTAGCAATATATACGATTTAACTTTGCAGGAAATACGAGAGGCTATTAATAAACTTTCAGGCGAATTAAATATTAATTTACTAGATGCTAAAATTACGAGAATTGATATTGCGGCAAACTTAGAAGTAAAAAAAGCATGTCACTATTATTTAAATGTTTTAAAAGGTGTTCCCAAATTTAAGAAAAAAGGTTATAGTAATAGTACATTAACATTTCATACTTCACGTGAAACGATAACTTTTTATGATAAGGTCAAAGAGGTAATAAAACGTAAAGAGGATATCCCATCCTTTTTTCGAGGCAAAAAATTTCTTCGCTATGAATTACGCATGAAAAGTAACTTAAAAAATTTTTTTGGAAAAGGGATATTCGTTAGAGAAATGTTAACTGACAATATATATAATACCTTGATAAACAGGTGGTATAAAAGATTTAATGATATTGAAAAAAACTCCGTGCCCACTCTGGGTACCATTGCTGAAAATAGCACACAGAAAGATTTTATGAACAGATTGCTGGTGGCTGGAATTTATTCAATAGGTTACAATAATTTACTAGAAGAATTAGAATCGTCAAGAGATTGTTTATCAAAAAACAACTACAGTCGTATAAAACAAAGGCTTAAGGAATTAACAAATAATAACGATTATTTCCCTAATGATAAGATAATTACTGAAATTAATAACCTTGTTACAAAAATTGCAGAAAAAAATGGCATCGTATAAGTTCAAAATCGGCATTGATTTTATGATAAAAATAAAAAACATTATAATATTAAAGAATATGTGTACTTTTATATAAGCATTTATGTAAGTACTAAATAACTACGCTATTATAATATCCTAAATTTCCCCGGGCAGTATCGTGATTGCCAAAAATAATATTAAAGAACTTGTGTGACTACTTTAATGTATTAAATAAAATATATGCCCTAAACACATACAGCTTAACCTAAACCTACCTATCACAATAAATATAATTCGTGCTTAAATACTACAGTTACGTATTTAATAAATATAATAATATTAAAGAACTTGTAAAGAATATCGAAATTCTTTAATACGCCTAAACCTATTATAAAAATATCCAATCTGAAACTACAAAAACTATTACAAATATTATTGATTAGCTAATTAGTACGTAATCGATACTAACTATACTTATCAGTTACCTGCTTTGTAATCTACAATTGAAATTGATAACACAAATACTAACCACTACGTTAATTACAATAACTAAATAATATAAGGAAATAATATGACACAACAATACTTATCAGTAACGGAAGTATCTAAAATGCTTCACAAGACTAGACAATGGATCTGGGTGCTTATCATCTCAGGAAGACTAGACGCCGAAAAAGTTGGCAGAAGGTACATTATCCCAGTAGGTTCACTAAATCAGTATATAGAAAATAAAATAGATAAAGGAGATGAAAATGAATAAGTTTTTTGAAGAACTATATCAACACTATAATTTACCCGAAGATAATTATATCGAATTAAGAAGCTTTGATAGTAGTAACAAGAGAGTATTTTCTAAAGTTAATACTATGAATAGTACTATCAAAGATTTTATGGCATCTAATGAGAGTTGCTATTTTGGCATAGCATTACGAAATAGTAACGATTCGGGTAAAAAAGATAATTGCTCTTTCCTTACAACCCTATATGCAGATATAGATTACGGATGTGAAGGGCATAAAAAGTCTTCTGTATTCCCAAACAAAGAGTCTGCATATCGGCATATATTAAATGTAGGGATTCAACCTACGGTTATTGTTGAATCCGGACACGGTTTTCACCTATATTGGTTCCTATCCTCTCCTCTGGAATTGAACGCGGATAATACCGAAATGGCTGAAACTCTAATGAAAGCTTTGCAAGATATATATTTTGCCGACTCAACACACGACGTTTCTCGTGTTTTCAGAATACCCGGCAGTATTAACAACAAACAAGGCAATAACTTAATTTGTACTCTTGTAAAATCAGATTATGATTTGAGATATTCTATCGAAAGCTTAAAAAATATGATTGAATCTCATCCGTTATCTGCACTAAAACTAGGTAAACTGGATAAAGACTATCTTAATAAGATATTAGGGCACACTCACCCTGAAGATAGAAGTGCGGAAGATCAATCCATTCTCTTGTATTTAGTTAGTGAAAGGTTTAACGATCACCAAATAAAAGCTATTTTTGATAATTTTCCTACTACAGGAAAATATCTGGAAAGGAAAGAAAAGGATCCTAATGGAGCGGAAGAATATTTTAAACACTCTTTATTAAAAGCGAGAAACTATTTTAATGATTTATTAATAAAAAAAGGAAACAAAAGAATGACAGAAAAAAAACAAGAAACCAAAAAGAACTCTTTGGAGTATCTTGAAAGTGATTCCAATAATAGAATTGGTTATTCATCCATAATATACTATGCGGATGGCTCCTCCCAACAAGAAGATATTACCAATTTTATAATTCGTTTTTCAAATCAAACAAGAACAAATGATAATAGTATCGTAAAATCCTTTCTTGAAGGAGAAATTTTCATTGAAGGCACAGAAGACTCTTTCAGGTTCACAAACTTTAGTTCTAGCTATTTAGCTAATGCACAAGAGCTTAAATCATATTTGTGCCATCTTTGTGGTCCAAAGGTTGCTTTCAAAGGAAAAGATAAAGATATGCTTGAAGCAATCAGATACTTTAATCGAAGTACAACTCTTGTTGATACAGTAGAGTTTGGATACAATAAAGAGTTAACGGTATATTTTACGGAAGATATGATTATTTCAGAGAATGGATTTGAGGAGAAGACCACTCCTATTAAGCATAAAGAGATAGGCATTAAAAACTATCACGGGTTCAGAAGTTTAACAAAAACTTCAATTGAAGAAGTTACAGATAATATTATAGATAATTTACTTGCCTGGGATAAGCCGGAAGTTATCTTCCCGGCCTTTGCTTATACTTTTGTACCTTTAATCTATCCATTTATTCGAGACAGATGCGGTAAGACGTACTTTATGCTCAAGGGACCTTCCGGCTGCGGTAAAACCACATTGGCAAATTTATTGCAACGATTTTATGGAAATTTCGTTAATCTAGAATCATGGAGTTCGACAGATACTGCAATTCAAATACGAGGGAACGCGTTGAAAGACAGTCTTTTCGTAGTTGATGATCTTAAACTTCAGAATCTACGAAATGGTTATATTTCAAAGATTATGACGATAATTCAAAATTATTCAGACGAAACAGGAAGGAACAGATCTTCTAAGGATCTTGATGTAAAAAATCAAATAATAATAAAAGGTAATCTGTTCATTAGTGCCGAAGATTTGGTTCTAACAGAAGCAAGTTCAATTGCACGAGGGATAATAGTGTATATTGACAAGACGAAGCTTGATTACGAACTTTTTAATAAGTTAAATCAACAATCAATAGATTTTAAAATTTTTACCGCCGGTTTGATTAATTATATATTAAAAAATACAAATCATATAAATATTAAACAAAAATATGATGATTCTGTAAAATACTTCACAGATTACGTTACAGAAAATAATATAGGCGGAGACAACCTCCCAAGGTTAATTAATAATTTTGCTCAGTTAATGACATCTTGGCAGATAGTAATGGGCTTTATCAAAGAAGAAATTAAACTTTCTGATGAATCAAAGCTGAATGAATATTTAGAAGCATTTCCCGCTTTAATAGAGACCTTGTTCGTCAATAACTTAAGTAGAATCCAGGATAACAAGCCTGAAGTTAAGTTTGAAGAAACGATGTTTCAATTAATTGAAATCGGAACATTAAGACTTGTTAATTATGCAAGATATCATCAGGTAAAGAATAATATGACTGATATTGCCGGATTCTTTCAAATTCGTGAAAACGGCATTAAAGTTTGCATAAAATTTCACCAAGTCTTTGACAGAGTGGTGCAGCATCTAAAAAGTGTTAATGACGAGATTGGTCATTCAAAGCAAGCTGTTATGGAAAAACTTGTTAGCCAAGGCAAGATGATAGTTAATAAAAGTGCTACGGTCTCTTTTGGTGAAGACAATTCTCTCAGAGGCGTCGAATGGGTTGGAAATATTGACTGGGAAGGACTTGGGATTAATATTGACGATTAATAATAGAAGCTAGTACATATATTTTAGCTACCGCCCGAGTATACTCAATAAGCTGTTGGATACTCGGGTGGTCTGCTATTATGGACTGAAATAATAAATAAAATAAATAATGCGTCAAAGAGCCTCCTACACCTCCTACGGTGTTTTAAATCATTCATTTGCATAATAATTTAACATAAGTGTAGTGTAGGAGGGGATATAACACATTAATTATTAACAAGTACTTTTTTTTTGTAATAATTGTTTATATGATATTAAAAATACATTTTAATATTTGTTGATAATTTTATTATATAATTATTATAAATTAAGTACTTATAAATAATAATAGCAATAACAAAGTATTGACATCAACTAATAATATTTGTCATTAGTAGGTATTTATATACTATAAAAATATAGACTATACGGTAGTCACAACAACATCCTACAACAGAAATCTACAAAAATTTATAGTTATATAGTATTTAAAATGCTGTAGGAGGTGTAGGAGGGGATATAAGACAATAGTTCTAAATATTGAGGAACTCCATATTTCGTTATTTGATCATTGGAGCGAAAACGGACAATTGAATTCCTTCTTTGCAAAAACCCTAAATATTATGCTTTTAATTCATGGTAAATTTGTTACATTTACCTTGAATAATTTACACATGTTCCTACAATGAATACAATTATAAACATATTTGAAAAATATAACGGACGTCTAACAACAAAGCATCTAATGAAGTACCGGATCGGTATGCGTTCGCTTAACAAAGCCATTAAGGATGGTATAATCGAAAGAACCAAGCGAGGTCTTTATAAGCTAAAGGACTATCCTGAAGATGAAAACAGTAGCTTTGTGGATATTTGTATGGCTAATAAAAAAGCCGTTATCTGTTTGCTATCGGCCGCTTCTTATTACGAGCTTACAACGTATAATCCGGCAGTTAACGATGTTGCCGTTCCAAATAATGCTAATATATTTAAGCTTGAGTATCCTCCTATCCATGTTTATTATTTTATTAACAAATACTACGAGCCGGCAATAGAGACAGTAAAAGCTATTAACGGTGAATTCAGGATATATAATAAAGAGAAGACCATCGGCGATCTATTTAGGTATAAAAATAAAATTGGTGACGATGTTGCCATAGAATCGCTTAAGAATTACCTGAAAGACAAAAAATCATGTAATATACCGAAGCTTCTTGAATACGCTAAAATTTGTGGATCACTAAAAACAATAGCGCCAATAATCAGGGTAATTTTACTATGAGCGAAGTTCGAAATATGGTAGCACTCATTTCATAATTACAATTATTAACTTAATTAGAAAGATAAATGCGCCGGGTTCCCAACGTTAATTCCTGTCTCCGAAACATCTGTTATGATGCAGCATATCCAACCCCATTATCAAAATGGAGGCTTCAATTAGATAGCTCCGATCCTGAGTTCTAAAATATTTTGTAATTAGTTCATTTATCAAATTTGCATTGATTATATGCTCTTTTCCTTTGTATTTACGTACATATTTAACGTGATCCGAATCCGTAAGTTCGCTAGCTGCTAAGATCTGAAACATTTCTGCAGAGTATTTTGTAAAGTAACTGAAGTAATTATCGTATGTTGCCATGTTTTATATTCCTTATAAAAGTTGTTAGTTTTTGATTTAATTTTTATTGTTATATTACTGATCTATATCCTAAGCAATCCATTGCTCCCAGAATATGATCCCTAATTTGATTCAACAGGCAGATTGCCCGATTGAATATTGTCGCAATTATTTCGGCGATTTTATTTTTTATTGTCATGCGGCTCTCCTGTTTTTAATAGACTCCCACATTTGTAGCTGGTCGTACTGGCAGTATCGTTTGTAATCACAATCACTATGTTACCCTACCGGCTTTTTATCCGGTAGCTCTATATCTTTATATTCGATATAGGTCGGCATATATTTTTACCCGCGTTTTAACGTTAGGGCATCGAACACTCGTGGCGGAATTATATTTATTCACCCGCTATGCTCTACACTACTCATTAGCCTTTACGTAATCTAATGAGTTAGCACGGTATTGGCATTTCAGCTTTCACCGTTTTTGCTCGATTCTTTAGTAATACTTACATATTACCCAGCCATTGTTCTATAGCTGCAATTCCAGTCGCCCGCATAATCTTCCCTATTGATATGCTTCTCGTATTTTGTTTTACTAAGTTCACCCTCTTCGTAAAGCTCTTTGGCTTTTTCATCTGTGTAAACCAGATCAAAATCCTTTTCAATAGGTATTAATTCTGAAAATGGTTTGCCGGACTGTAATTCCTTAAGGTCGCTAACGACCTTATTTCTTAAAGTAGCAAACCTTTCATAGATGCTTTCAACGCAGAAACGTTCTTCACGTTCTCCGTTAACATAGATATGATGCCTACCATCGGCTTCTTGTTTTACTATTACATCAAATTCAGTACGCATAAAATTATCTCGTAATAAGTAAATAAGTTTGCCGCCGACTAAATTTTCGTCATCCATATGTGTATATAAATAAATCGCTAGTTGAAGCAAATTTGCTTCCTTTGGCTTTCCCTTAACTAGCTTTCTATACTGTCCCCTCCCCTTATAATGATCAAACAATCCATTATAACCATTATATTCAGAACCACTTACACCGGCATACGTTGATTTACATTCAACATGTATAATTCCGTCACGACTAGGTAGATCCAGCACGATATCTATTTCGCCTGAAACGGAGGAAACCTTGTCCCAAAATTTAACCGAGCTATTATTATATATTCCCGCCTTCTTACAGAAGTCGGTAATCATATTCTCTATATACCTTCCAAATTCAAAAACATACATAGATTTTGCTTGCGGCGGATCTGATTTCTCTACCTTCATTAACCTATACCAAGAAGACCTTAAGCACCCGCCATATATCTTGGCTCTACCTGTTTTAGGATCTATAGAAACGGCAGAAGCTTCCGAAGGATAAAGCGAATCGCGCCGGGTTCCTTCATATCTTGATTTTGTGATCTCGCCATCAATCGTATCCCAAAATCTAAATTCTTTTAATTTATCATAATTCATTTGTGAATCCCATTTTATTTATTTTCTTATTTTCAGTAATACTACCTCTTTTATAAAGCAATATTGCATTCTCAATATCTTCCGTACATAAGCCTTTAGGCATAAACCTAACATCATTATATAGTAAAGCTTGCTGTCCATAATCCAATGAATACCAGCCGGCTTCCTTATTTAATATTTGAAGATGTTCATTTACTTTTTTAGATAAAGCTCTTGATATTATTTCGGGCATATCACTTCCTGTAAGATTTTTGCCGCGGAATGCCCTTTCAACAGCCCCCCAATCAATACCAAGTAACTGATTCTCATCCAAATCCCTCTTACTCAAATGAATTCTAAGCCCGGTAGCCAAAGCTTCAGCATCAAGATCATTAAAAGCTATAATCTTATCAAATCTACCGGCTCGCCTCGCCGCTTTATCTATTCCATCTTCGTGATTGGTAGCACCGATGATGGTAAAACAAACTAAAATATTAATATTTTTAATATTTTAGTTCAGGATGTCCTATACTTAAAAGAGTGCGGATATTAAGAACCCGTTACAGAACTGTAACTTGTTATTATATAAGAAGATAATACTTTTTATGAATAATTTGAGGTGTAGAAAACGTACTATTATAAGCTCCGTCACAAAAGAAAAAGGATTCATTTAGTTAATTGATCTGTACGTCTATTTGTAAAATTCAGATGTTTTTTATAATTCAAGTCGAGTTATTATAAAATATGTATACGAATTTTTAAGTTAAATATAGCTTACGTATTATATATATATTGATAATTGCTTCCCTGTAAAAATCACTTTGAGTTTATTTTTCCGGTTCTATCAGTATCTTCCATTGTCCACCAAAATCACCGCCAATACGTTCTATTACGCCTTTTCTCTTCAGAGCTTCAAGATGCTTGATAACAATACCTTCTTTTATTTTCATGGCAGCAGCAATTTCTCTTCGTGAAATCGAAGAATTATTTATAATCAATTCCAATACCTGTTGTTGCTTCTCAGTTAAAATTATATTTTCTCTTGATTTTTCAGACACTTGTTCGTCCCCTGTCTGTCCCGTCTCTGTCCCCTGTCTGTCCCCTATTTCTTTGGGGAAATTAGCTACGGGGGCTTTGTTGTCTTTCTTCAGCGTGTTAAAAGCAACCTTGAAATAATCTATTTCCGATACATATTCCGGCATTGTATCATTATAAGTTTTCCACCCTTTATTCATCTTATCAAAACCATACCCTCCGTTTTCAGAAAGATTTGCAACTCTAAATAACTTTGCAATAATTCCATTACGTGGTAGTGAAATATCTTCGTTAAGTAGTTTTTCTAGTGGCTTTGGGAGTGCACCGGGATTAAAAAACTCAATACGATCATAAAACGCTCTTATTCTTGGTTTCATTTTAGAAAAATATTCCGTATGCTGTAAAAGATTAACAAGAGCTTCTCTAAGTGCTTCAAGATAAGGGTAATTAGTTGTTGAAGTGCCGTCAGGCTGTAATTTAAATGGAAGATCTATCTGACGGGCAAGACGATTAAAAATTGCGAAATAGTATTGCCAAAGATTTTCGTGTTCGCCAAGCCGAAAAGTATATCTTGAGGAAGCATCGGAATAACTTGTTCCCGGAACTTCGAAATAGTCAATCCTGAAATCACTTATCACTGACTGAATTTTATCATTATTCCCAAGGAAAAGTAACCCTCCAAAAGTCACGTTACCATTGACTATGACTCGTAATTTACTCAGAAATTCCTGATCCGATAATTTATTATAAACATGTTCGGGATTATTTCTCTGGATATACTCCCTATATTGCACAAACGAATTTTTATCAATCCAAGACATATCCGAGTTTGGGATAGAACGTTCCGTAAGTGTACCAAAAGACTGATCTCGATACATGGAATCAACTTCTTCTTTCGTTGCTCTTTGGTCACCACTTGCACTGCGTATAAAAGTATTAACGGGAGATCCATAGTAAACTGGTTTATTATCCGAAATAGGGATGTAAAAAAGAAGTACAACCTTGTCATCGAAATTATATTTTTTGGATGTACAGGCGATTTTAACATTAAACTTATCTGAACGAAGGGTAGTAGTAAAATCTTGTTCCATTTTTTCGGGGTCTGAAACTCCGACAATTTCGAACTTTTTACCTGATTGTTTTACTCCCAAAACAATCCATCCTCCGGCAGTATTGGAGAAAGCACTGACGGTATCCCAGATGTTTTTTGGAAGAGCCCATGTAGTTTCTTTTACTTCAAAGTCTTCCCACTCAATATCTTGAAGTCGTTTTATTAATTCTAATTTTGTCATTAAATTTTCTACTATTTAATTGTAATGTTTTTCACGATGCATGGTACAGAAATATGTTATTGAAATATTGTTCCGTTATAACAGTCATTCATTACAGAACAAACAAACAAAGAAATATACAAAAATTATCACAAAAACTATAAAAAGTTGACCAAAAATGACTTAATTAGAGCCATTATAAAAGGCTTTTTTAACTCAAGCCTAAGTTTATATAGGCTTATTTTAACGATCATTTAATACTTTGTCGAGTTCCTCTGCCGTTACTCTCGAGTACTGCATTGAGTATGTCGGGTTTTTGTGTCCCAATTGTCGCTGAACGGCGGCGATATTCCCTGTTTTCTCGATAATGTGCCTGCCCATTGCATGTCGGGCAGAGTGCGGAGTTTTGTTCTCAACATTTGCAGATTTGCAGATTTGCTCCCATATTTCGTTGATTGCGTTTGGGTGTAATCTTCCTGTTCTATTCTGTGACGAGTGGGATGGCAAGAACAACGCATTTGAGTTATATAAAACGGCGTCTATATTCCTCTCCAAATTAATATAATCGGAAACAGCCTGCAAGCCTTCCTTGCTAACTGAGTAAGCATGAGCCACGCCCCCCTTTTCATCTGCGGTTACAATTTTCTTTTTAAAATCAATCGAATCAATATTTAATTTTGTAACGGCGGCTCTACGCATTCCGGTTTCTATAAGCAGATAAACAATCGCTCGGTTTCGATATGGTCGGTATCCTTTCCGAATGGGTCGATTCTCAACATTTTTATATCGATTCCTATCTTTAGATATTCCTCCGGATTTTATAAGTTGGTCTGCCGCATCAAGCAACTGCCTCCGCTCTTGTTTTGTAATCGCTCTATCTATATTTAATAATGATGCCGTACCAATTGTTTTAATCTTTTCCATCGGATTTCCCAAAGCAAACGGCTTGAGCTTATTTATCCACTTTGCAAAGGTTTTAAGATGAGCGAGCATTCTGTTAATACTTCGGTCATTCCATCGGCGATTCCCTTTTTCGTTTAAGGTATTGCGGATAGCCGTTTTGAAATCTGCCGAAAGCCTGGGTGTCCAAAACTTCGGGTCGTCTGTTCCGGTTTCCTTAATGAGGTAGTTAATAAAATAGCTTATATCTCTAAAGGCTTCTCTTCGGGAAGATTGCGCCGAAGAAACTTCCACTTTAAAATAAGCTTCCAGCCAAGCCTTCAAGGATTGATCCGGAGAGCTTACTTTTATCAGCTCATTGTTAGACAAGGTAAATTGTTGAGGTAAATCATTAATATTTTGCATAAAAATCGTTCCTAAAAATACATATTACCTTAACAAAGATACCTTTTATAGTATAAACTGTCAAGCAAGAAAACAAACGCATTTGCAAAATAAATAAGCCCGCATAAAAGTGCGGACTTATTTGTTTTAATATCTAAAACGCTGAGCGAAACTATTTGATTAAATGTTGTCTTCTTCCGGTATCGGTTGAATTTCAAAAGCGGATAGCTAATGGAATTTTGTAAGCTTATAAATTAGTTATTTTGAGAAACATTAATTTATGACGCAACGACCTTTTTTCAAAACTTCTTCGGTAACATTCTTTATAATGTAATTCGGATTTTTGGGCTTCAATTTATAATATTGTTATTTTCATATCAAATGCTTATATTTATATATGAAACTGCATTTATATAAACCTTTGGTTTATATAATATGCTATTAATCAATATATTATATACGATTTATGACTAAAATAAACCAACTGATATTGGATTGGCCAAAAGGAACGGTAAAAACCACCCGAGAACTTAACAAATTGGGATATAGTTCTCAGATATTAAATGTTTACGCCAACTCCGGTTGGATAACCCTTTTATCCAGAGGAGCGTATAAACTATCGGGAGATACAACCGAATGGCAGGGAGGACTTTATTGTTTGCAACAACAGTCCGGTAACCATATTCACGTAGGATCTAAAGCCGCATTAGAGCTGAAGGGTTTTGCCCATTTTATACCACAACAACAAAATAAAATAGAGTTATTCGGCTATTCTATGGATAAACTCCCTCAATGGTTTACCAAACAGACATGGATGCAATATTTAAAGCTTTTTGGAACGGATGTTTTTACCTATGAAAACCCTATCGTTTTTTCAACCGTAACCGATAATAATATACCCTTAAAAATATCGTCTCCCGAATTGGCAATTATGGAAATGTTATATTTGGTTCCTCAAACTCATTCTTTCGATAGTGCCAATTTAATAATGGAATCACTTTCAACGCTTAGAGATGATTTGCTACAATATCTTTTAGAGAATTGTAATTCAATTAAAACCAAAAGATTGTTTTTATATTTTGCCGAGAAACATGAGCATAATTGGTTTAACGAATTAAATCACACAAAAATTAATATAGGCAACGGGAAAAGAGAAATAGCAAAAAACGGCAAGTTAAATAAAAGATATAACATAACCGTACCGAAAGAATATGAATAACAATAAATATTTTAAACAATCTGTTTTGTTGTTAAAGATTCTTCCAATAGTTAACCGAGAAAATATATTTGCCCTAAAAGGCGGAACCGCTATCAACTGTTTCGTAAGAGACTTGCCACGTTTTTCCGTTGATATTGATTTAGTTTATATTCCGCATAATGATAGGGCTAAATCTTTAGACGATATCTCAAAATCATTATTGCGAATTGAATCGAACATACTAAAATTTATTCCGAATACTAAAATACAAAGGAAATTATTAGATATATATACCATAGGTTTGATAATAACGGGGGAAACTGCAACTGTAAAAATTGAACCCAACCTAACAATTAGGGGAACGGTTTATCCTACAACCGAATATTATTTATGTAATAAAGCCAAAGAACTTTTTGAGATAACACTTAAAACAAAGTCTCTAATTAAAGAAGAGCTTTATGCCGGGAAAATATGTGCAGCCTTAGACCGGCAACACCCTAGAGATATTTATGACATCAAACTGCTTTTTGAAAATGAAGGCATTACCGATATGACAAGAAAGGCATTCTTGGTCTATCTTATCAGTCACAATCGCCCAATAAGCGAGTTATTAAATCCAAATTTTTTAGATATTTCTAAGACCTATGAACAAGAATTTATTGGAATGGTTAACGAGAAAGTTGATTTGAATGAGTTGATTAGCACACGAGAACTTCTTGTAAACGAAATAACCAAATCACTTAATGATTCCGAAAAACAGTTTTTATTGTCTTTCAAATCAACTAACCCCAACTGGCAACTATTGGGTCTTCCCGATATCCAATACTTGCCGGCCGTTAAATGGAAACTTTTGAATTTAAAGAAAATGGAGCAGAAAAAACATACCGAAGCACTTATTAAATTAGAGAGTGTTCTAAACATTAAATAATTTTTTATAATCCGAAGTAATATTCTTTAATTTTCCCAAGTTTTACAGTTAAAAACTGTAAGTTATTGTAAAGTAAGGACAAATTTAAATTTGTCGGTGGAAATTGTCACTACATTTTCTTAAATGGTGATTTTGATAGGTCTTTATTTATTTTGTGATTATTTTAGACAGAAGCTAAGTATTCTTTTACTTGTTAGTTACTATATAGGTTTTTAGGAGTCTTAATTTTTAATAAGTTAAAGATACTTGAATCTAAACTGAGACTGTCCATAACTTTGTGTAAATGAAAACAGAAGTCATAAGAAATCCGGAATTCTTTTATCAAGAATAATAAATACAAGATTAACAATCAAGCCCCAATTTCTACATTGAATAGTCCATTTTTTGGAAATATCCCTAAAAGTTAAAACGAAGTTCTGTTCTTATTACAATAGCTTACAATTTTCAACCGCATAACCCAGAATAAGTCTACCGCCTTGTTTTTATAAATTATCCAAAACAGACTTCTGAGTTTCAATACAAGATTCTGCTATAAATTCAGTAAATCTATTCAGATCCCCTTTGTCTGCTTCCATAAGTGTTTCTAAATATTTCCTTCGATTCTCGTTTTTGATTATCGCAGGCGGAAATCCTTTGGCAATTAATATTAGATTCATCAGTATTCTGGCTCCCCGTCCATTCCCATCATCGAACGGATGTATTCGAACCATATTATAATGTGCAACAGCTGCAATTATTATCGGATGCGTTTTCTCGAAGTGGTCATTAATCCAATCACAAAGTTTTTCCATCTCAGAAGCAACTTGAATCGGTTCAACATATTTATGAATTGTGCCGTCATTTTGTAAAACATGGTTGGGATGCTTTTTATACTCTCCGGGTGTGGCTTTTTTTTCTATTCTATTGCCATCCCTGTCTATAGCCGGAGTTGATCTTATTCCTGATAGCAAAAACGAATTGAATTCCTTTATTAGCGAAGTCGAAATTTTTCTATTGTTTTTAACAACATCATAAAGAAATTCGATGGCTTCAGCATGATTTTTTGCGTCCAAAAAATCCTTAAAGGGTTTCCCTTCTACAGTCAGTCCATTCTTTAAGAAAAACATCGTTTCTCCCTGAGTTAAAGTACTACCTTCAATCGCATTCGAATTATAAGTCCATTCAATTAATAGTTTTTCTTCTATCGTTTCCCAAAGATCACCTTCAATAGGCTTTTTGCGGTGGATTTCATCCCTTAATGTATCGGAAATTTTTAGCAGCTTTTCTAATGTTTGATTAGGGTTTACCTTATAATTAATGTCTAAGCTTTTCATATTTCCATTCCTATTGGAGAAACTATTTCCAAATAATTATTTAATAAAGTCATTATAATCTTTATTGCCTATTTTTTTATATACAATGAACCTCTATACATCCTTATAACAATATATATTTATGTAATTAGATCGTTTTTTTCAACTCCAAGATACTCACTTCTAAATATTCGCTTTTCTCATCTATAAATATTTCAGCATCTCCGGATTTTTGCAACTGATATATATGTTCAAGGTTCTGTTGAATGACCTGATCTGAACTCACTCTTACTTTTTGTGTTTTAAGAGTCCTACTGTTATAAAGACAATTTATTGTTCTTATAGTTGTTTGTTTTGCAGAAACCCCAAAAACAGGGAAATATATACGTCCGTTTTTGTTGAGATGATCTTTTGCTTCATTAAGGAATTTCAACACCAACGTGTTTCCTTTTTCACCACCACCTTTATCTTTTGGCTTAATGCTTGTTTCATATTTCGGGGCTATTGGTAATTGAGGTAAATTAACTACTATAACATCATATTTACCCGGAACATTTTTGAATATATCCGATTGAATTAATTCATAATTTTCAATCTGATTAGCAAGAAGATTCTTCTTAACCATTTGAAGAGCAACTAAATCGATATCAATAAAGGAAACACTCTTCGCTCCCAATTTTGAGGACATAATACCAAGCACTCCGGTTCCAGCCCCCATATCGCACACAGACTCGCCGGGGGATACAGAGAGACAACCAAGGAGCAAACCTGTTGTTATTGAGGGAGAAAAGACCTCTTGATTCTCATGTATTACAATTTTATGCTGTTGAACTTGAATTTTTTTCATCTTTTAATTCTACTGAATCTCTCGATACTTTTGTGTAAATCGCAAAAAAGTTAGATATTCCTTTATTATTGTTTAATATTATCCAACTAATAACTACAACGGTTGGATTTACATCTGATTATTACTTTTTAAATACAACACTAAGAATTGTTTTATTATTTTTAGATTTTATTATTCTAATATTTACACTTTCAGACGTCTTGCCCGCTCTAAAATATTGTACAAACTTCCCTCCGGAAGAATGTTTTATTTCATATATTTTTTCAACTTCTCCAAATTCGTTAATTCCTTTAATTAAGTATTTGCATGGCATGTCCATTTTATAACTAATCTTTCCTGTTTGATTATCGGTAACAGATGTTTCATATTCAGAAAGCTGTTCTGTTTCTATTTGATATTCGACTATTTTCTTTTTACATTTTGTAAAATAGTGAACATCTTGCCGATTCCAAGTATCCTTAAAGTGTAGCCTATATACAATACTCCCATCTTCTTCTCTTTGTTCTTGATCCTGCATGTCCCAAATTATTTGATTACCTTGTTTAAGATGTATTTTTGTCCTCTGGTTTTCATCTAACGGTTTATCTATCCATGTATCAAACATAATTGTAATAAACCCTGTTTTAAACAAAGGATGCCCTCCTTTTGTTGCTCGTATTATAAACGACCTGTCCTGTTTCCCTTGTTCTATTTTAATTATTGCAGTAAGCATATTTCTTTTTTCGGTAATTTCTATTGATCTAATAGCTGTTCCCAAAAATGCCGGCATATATGATACGTTTTTATAGACTGCATCTGTCTTCTTCTTTATTTTAATTACAACTATTGAATCATTTATGACTTGGGCATAGTGCATTGTGTTTCCACTCAAAGAATCAGGGAAAGGATTCCAATTCGTAACGGTAGAATCTGCATTATTTAATTCACCTCTTTCGCACGCCTGTGTGTTTATAATGTTTGTGATAAACACCAACAAAAATATTATAGTATATAATTTCATTTTAGATACTCGCTAGTTTAATAAACTTCATTACGTAAACACATACACATCATAATTCAATTATTTCATTATTCGGAAGCATGTTATTTAAGTGTTGCTTTTCACTTTGACAAACTATGTGGTTTAATCCCACACACTATTTTCTCTATATTCTCGAGCACCCAATGCCATTCGATATAATGCTAAAAGGACTTCAGAATCATGGAAATTGGGCACAATTTTCATGCATCTTTTGATGTTCCAAATAGCTGCTTTTAATTCACCCTTATGATATCGTTTTTGTGCCAACATATAATGTTTTAAGGCTTTTATATGAGCTTCATCAAAAAGCAAAAGATAAAGCATACTCTTTTTTATTTCTTCAACATTTTGAGAAATTAACAAAGCTTCATTTAAATAAACTTTTGCCTCTTCATATTTCCCTTCATTATAAAGAATTCTGGAGCGTTCAATCAATTCTTCTTCAGTCATAATATGCCTCGTTTTTAATCTGCAATATAATCACAAATTTGAAATTTTAACATTTGAAATGAATATTCCACAAAAACTATGATTGGTAATTCGCCATTTTCAATTATTTTTGTATATTTATGTATCCATTTAATGAATTAATTATGAAAAACCTACCCATTGGCATACAGACTTTTGAAGAAATTATAAATAATGATTATTTATATGTAGATAAGACAGAAGTAATTAACAAGCTTATTACAAGCGGTAAATATTACTTTCTTTCGCGTCCGCGCAGATTTGGTAAATCATTACTAATTTCTACACTAAAGGAAATTTTTAACGGAAACAAAGAACTATTTAAAGGTTTGTCCATTTACGATAAAATTCAATGGGAACTACACCCTGTTATTCATATTAGTTTTTCTTCAATCACTTACAGCCAATCAACTGTTATTTTCCAAAATGAAATTATTGATAAACTAAAATACATTGGTAAACAATATGGTGTTTACATTGCCGGGTCAACACTAAATTCCGTATTTAACAAATTGCTTCAAGAATTGAGTAAGATTAACAATGTTGTAATTTTAATTGACGAATATGATAAACCCATTATTGATTATATAACCAAATTGAATAAAGCGTATGAGAACAGAGATGTTTTACGTGATTTTTACAGCTCAATTAAAGATAACGATCAATACATAAAATTTTGTTTCTTAACCGGAGTTTCAAAATTTAGCAAGGTATCGGTTTTTTCAGGGCTAAATAATCTAAAAGATATAACTTTAGATGATCGATTTTCCACCATATGCGGTATCACACAAGATGAACTTAACATTTATTTTGACGATAGAATTCCGGCTTTATCGATAAAAGATCAAATAAGTGAAGACCTTCTTAAGCTAAAAATCAAGCAATGGTATAACGGTTACAGTTGGGACGGAGTTAATACCGTTTATAATCCTTTTTCTATTTTAAATTATTTTACTGACGGTAAATTTAAAAACTATTGGTTCAGTACGGGTACCCCAACTTTTCTAATTGATAAATTTAGGGAAACTAATTTCAAAGTTGAAAATATTAACAACTTTATGGCTACTGATGACTTGTTCGATTCCTATGACTTGGAAAATTTTGACTATCGTTCGCTTCTTTTCCAAACAGGTTATTTAACTATTGCGAATTTAGACACTTCCAATATGATATATACACTTAATTATCCAAATAAGGAAGTTAAAGACTCGTTTTTGACACATATACTTACTACATTTATAAAAAAAGAAGTCAGCGATATTAGACTGCTTAACATTCAATTACAAAATTCTTTAATAAATAATGATTTAGATAGTTTTATTAATTTTATCAAAAGTTTATTTGCCGGCATTCCCTATCAGTTGCATATCGAAAAAGAAGCTTATTATCACTCATTGTTTTATGTAATAATGGAATTGGTCGGAATAGAGATGATTTCCGAACTAAGCACTTCAAGAGGACGTATTGACGGAGTTATTGAATTAGCGCAATACATTTATATTATTGAGTTCAAGTACATTACCAAAAATCAAAATGTCGAAGAATTGTTAGTATCTGCTATTAATCAAATAAGGGATAAAGAATACTTTGCCCCTTATATTAAAAGAAACAAACCAATCAAATATTTAGCCGTAGCTCTGAATAAAGAGATTATTGAATACAGAATTGAAAGCGAATAGCCAACTCCTAAAGATGACGATCTATAATGCACAAATTGTTTAATTAAAAGCTGTTTATAATACTTTTCATTTTAGGCAATTCCTATTATTTATATACAAAATCGTAAATGTATAATCATTTTCTCGACTAAAAAATGCACGTAGTTCCAATATCGTCATCGTAAAAAACCAGCTTATTCAATTACAACGACTTAGAAAGTTTAGCCTTAAAACTTAAAGAATTTCCCTTTTTATTTCACCAAATATTTATTGTTAATTACTTTAAACGAAGGTTCTCTTTCAAGAGAGGTATTCCCTTGTCTGACTACTATTCCTTCTGCAATTTTTTTTGAGTTTAACGTAGATTTAATATCTGCCAATTTTAACCAATAATCATATGTATCACTACCTTCAAAATTAGTCGGATTTTCCAATCTTGGAACGGCAAGAATTTCTGCCGGCACTAATTCCGGATGACTGACATTAAAAATATAGAGCCGATTTTCTGTTAACTCATAATGATTACCTTGTATGCCGGGTCCTACTATTTCACCTTGTAGCCATACAGGCTGTTCTGTTCGTTCCTGCATCTTACGTAAATAATTTTCAATATTATATTTAAGAGCCATTTCCAAATAAACGGAAGCATTGTTTTGTTCGGAGCTAAGCCTCGTGTTTCTGCCCGCTAATCCAAACTCACCGTTATTAATATCAATAAAATAAGTTGCCGAAGTTCCGTCAATCTTTTCTGTTATAAATAGTGGCTTTTTCAAATCTATAAACGGAGCTGTTAAGTTCTGAATTCTTATTTCATCAGTTTTAAATATCCAGCTTGGGAAACTACCACCCGGATTTGTTTGCATATTATCTGCCTGGAATTTCGCCCTTACATCATCAATATGCTGAGTCTGATTTTTAAGTTCTTCAAATGAATGTGAAAGTTGACTTTCTTTTATCACAAGACCTTGTGAGTAAATACCTCTAAGTTTTAAGGTTCTAATATAATAGCCGTCGAACTTAAGACATCTGTCTTTCAAAAAATCAAAGCACTCCCATAATGGCAAGTGACTGTCTATCTCGATAAAAACGACCTCTTCGCCAAGTGAAAATTCCCCTTTTTGGGCTATGCTTAACCAACCGCCTATCTGCAGGGCTTCAATTTTATCGGCTCCTTCAATAGGTACTATTTTATTTATTCTCTTTTTTGATATTAATTCTCTCATTATATTTACTCCTTATTTATACCTAATTTACCCTGTTTTATTATTACAGCACTTGTTTATTTTATAGTTGATTTTTTGCGGCGATGCATAATATCGAGATATATCAACTTCTTTTATTATCCCCGTAATTGCATTATTAAAATTTTAACCAAAATAATATTTCAATAGGTCGTTACTAAATAAATTTAGATTACCAACGAATAAAGATAACAAAACTTTATGACAAAATAAGCATAGTCAATAATACACTAGACGAATAGGGCTAATTAATTATCTAAATCAGCCGATTTCCGACCATTATTTCATATTATTTTATACAAAATAATCAATTGTGGTGTAAATTTCCGCAACTTTAAAAATTAACTTATTCTTTTACAATAACTTACAAATTTCAACTGTAAAACTCAGGATTTTGAGCCGTTTCAGACTTAAAATGATAGCCATAAAAAAAAACACCAAAGATAGTATTTGCCCTGTATTTGGATTAAAACCTAATTTTTGCGGAGATATATTTTGAACATTATAAGAGAACACCGCTCCGATTAATCCGGTGATAAAGTATTCATACTTTTGAGAATAATCTTTATAAAATTCATAGACTTTTAGGCTTCTATCATCCATCTTATCGTTAATTCTTTTTTCTAATTTAATTTATTGCAGACATTATTCTTTCCAGTCATACTGTGTTTTACCACAACCACAACGGATTTTTTTTGTCACAGAATCATAATTTTTAATTGATATTTTCGGTTTTTTACACATCGGGTCTGAACACAGAAACAATTTCTCGAATTCTTGAATATCATTCCAAAAGGCCTTCAAATCCCCTATTTTAGGATTGAAGGGATTATCGTGAGATAACAAATTTCCCAAGAGCGAGGAGTTCGATACTCTGTCAATAAACGAGATTTTTAATTTTAATTCAGGGCTACATTTATTTATTTTTGATTTTAACCCGCTAAGAAGCTCGTCCGGCATTCTCTTTTCATTTAGATCATTAAATCTAAAACTAACTTTCACCTCCAAATTATGACAAATTACTTTTAGAATGTGTTCTAAATATTTCCGAAGTTGATTCCCCAATGATTCAACTTCTCCCATCGCAATCTTCTTTTCGATACTTTCTATTAACTCACCGGCGTTTTCCTCAATATGGGTACCTTTTTCATCACTCCACATTATTTCGCTTATTAACCAGCTTTTATTTTTGGCTAGTTGTTTTACATATTGGAACCATTCTTTTTCATGTGTCAGGAGGATTATTTGCCAGTCCGCAAATTTCTCAAATAGCAAATCTGCAAACCTCTTGCGGTGATTCGTATCGAAACTTGAAATTACATCATCAAGTATTAGGAATTTATTTTCTTTATTGAACGCTATCACTGAAGCCAAAAAGAAGGCTATACCGAAACAATTCAGATGAGATTCGCTGAAGTATTTTTGCGGGGGCGAGACGGTTTTCTCTCGATATTTATACTCAATTGTTATCCCATTCAATTCATCTTCATCCCCCATTGGAACGATTTTTATTTCTTGAAATAGCTCTCCGGGATTCATATACTGATAATATTCATTTATTTCGTGAGAAAAAGTATCAATAAAATCCTGAAGTCCTTCTTTTTGTTTCTTAACAAATTCATTGTAAATACTCTCTAATGAGTTCTTTTGCTTTTCTAATAAAACCCTACCTTCTTCAAATTTCTCTATCTTCCGGAATGCATCTTGTGATGCAGAAATATTCGAATAAAGCACGGTAGTATTGTCATTTTTTATTAATTCTTCTAATTCAGCCATGCTTTTCGTAATAGTGTCAGAAACAACAAAATCAACATCAAGCAGTCGCAGGTCTGTCGGTTTTTTGATTTTATTGCCCGATGTTACTTTTTCGTTTCCCGCAGTCAAATATTCATTCATTTTAATTTTCAGGTTATTGCATGCTTCTTGGATGAACAAGTATCTTTTCTCTTCCAGAAGGGGTTCAGAAAGAAATACGTCTATTCTGTTTATACGTTCAGTTGCAATTTTAATAAAGCCACTTTTGGAATTATCGTATGAAGCTTTCTTTTTGGCGGACCCTTCTATTTCTTTGAGCCGTTTTTCAATTTCTCTCTTTAATTCTTCGTTGCTTTTAGGCTGTAGACAAAGCGGACAGGTCTCTTCTTTGTGGTATTTTTTTGTCAAAACGAGATTCCCAGCTTTTAATAGGTCACCTAAAAAAGTTTGCATAATGCTTTCAACATCATTGGCTATGATTTCAAATTCGGAGTAATACTTGTCGTACTCCTTATCGATTAACGAAATCTCTTTTTGAAGGTTCTCCAGTAAATCCTTCCCTTTACGCAGAAAAGCTATTTCTTCGGCCAGTTTGTTGTTTGTTGTCGCTCTTAATTTTGTTAAGACTTTATCTATATCCTCAAATGACTTGATCTCTATTTCTAAATTTTTCCCTTTGATTAATTCGCCGATTATTTCAAAAAGGTTTTTTCTCTGGCTAATAATTGCCCCTAGTTTTTCTTTTAATGTGTTTTTCTGAGTGTTTATTTGATTCTCAAAGTTCTGACTCTTTATTTCTGATTTTATCGAATTAAATGCCTTTTTTAATATTTCTTTAACCTTGGTTACGTTGGAGTAACCAATAATATCAGATAATATTTTTAGTTTATCCCCCTTTGGTTGGTCAACGAACTCCCGTAAAAGCTGATATCTTAGAATGAGATTTTCCCCTTCGGATTGTACCAAGTATTTCAAAAAAGGTTCTGAATTATTAGTTTGTTCGGATACTAATTTGCCTTTTTTGTAACTCAGATTTTTCTCTGCATTCAATACAGCTTTATTAAATTGAATTGCTAATGTTGAATCATCAGACTCAGCAATGTTTGTATTTCTGAGTGCTTCTTTCATGTCTATTTCGTTGCTCGAAAGGTGTGATACCTTATCCTTATAAAACCATTCCAGCACATCCGATATGCTACTTTTACCAGAACCATTTTCACCATAAAGCAGAATTGATTTTCCTTCCATTTGAAGAGATAATTTATCCTGTATACCTCGGAGTCCCGTTATCTCCATTTTTTTAATCTTAGTTCCCATTGGTATCTCTTATTCTTTGTAATTCGTTTTTAACGTTTGCATCGGTAAATTTATCCAATTCATACAATTCTTTTAAAGATCTCGCCACTATTTTGTCGACATTTTTTATGTTTTCTATGTTTTTGAAAAAATCTTTAAGAATTTCTTTTCCTGATTTAATATTTTCTCCTATCCTTTTCATTTAAAATAACTCCAATCAATTGAAAAATTAGTGCTTAACGAATTCTTAAGAATTTCAAAACCAGTCTTGTTGTTGCATATTGGGTACACTCCGAATTGTTCAACAAAATCTAATAAAAAATAACTTTCTAAGTCTTCTATTCTAAACGACCAGTCATTTTTCAGCACGTCATAATTTATATATGTAAAAAATAGCGGTTCAACTTTACGATAATTGAATAATCCTATATTTTTTGATTTCCCGTCAAAATGACCAATAAGCCGATTTCCAATACTATTTGTTTTCTTTTCACTCATACCAATATAAATTAATTTTGATCCCTTAAATGGGTATTGTACTCTAATTGATTGTGTGAAAATAAAATATAGACCTACTATTCCGTTAAGTGGTTTTATATTACCCGGTTCAAATTCCTTTGGGCGATCAAAATATATTTGTATTACTTTAACTCCGTTATCTATCATAATCTTTTTCTTTACAATCCTTTTCTATTTTAAATTGGCAAAAAAGGGAACAATAAGCCATACCCTTATATTCTTATTTTACCAGCAACATTTTCTTCAAGTCATTAAATACGGGTATTTTTCCTTTTCCCGTTACCTCCAATCTATACAAATATATGCCGCTTGCCATATTACTTAAATCTATTTGGGTTTCGTTATACCCTTTGCTTTTGTTTCCTTCAATTATTGTTCTTATTAACTCACCTGTTATTGCGTATATCTTTATTCTAACTTCGCTTTCATCCTTTAAGCTGTAACTTATGGTTGTTGTCGGATTAAAAGGATTTGGGTAATTTTGGTATAGTGCATATTCGTAATTCTCTGTTATGGTAACTTCGTTTACATCTGTTATTGTTACATTTACTTCTGCACTTGGGTAGCTTTGGTTACCTGCCATATCTGTTGCGGTTACTTTGTAATATACTTTTTGTGTTCCTTTTTCAAGTTTATCGTAAAACAATGTATCGCTTAATATTGCTATTCTTTTTGTGCTGTCTAACGTAAAGTTTGGGTTTATATCTTTATAAACAAAATACTGTTTAAAATCTGCTTCGGTATTCGGTTTCCATGTAAGTTTCACTCTATTGGTATCGGGTTCATAAACCGCCTTTAGCTTTTTAACTACTTTCGGAGATAAATCCTGATATTCGTAACTAATACCGTTCGGTCCGCCAAACATCCCTATAT
>JAEXOD010000184.1 GCA_023447335.1 Bacteroidota bacterium | reverse complement strand
TTCTTCGATCAATTCTGTAGTAGCTTCTACAGTATCAAGAAGTTTTTCATATTCAGCAAGTTGTTTAATAAAATCCAATATTAAATATTTGTCTTTTAATTCAGCCGGTTTTATTATAAGTTCATGCTGCATATTTTCCTCGTATAAAATATAATTTACTAAACAAATTACTAATATAAAACATAAAAAAGAATATCTTAACTAAAATTTTATCTAAAAAAATCCATATATTTTGATATCAAAAAATCTGACTATAAATGAGAATAAGTGACCATAAAATAAATGAAATAAGAAGCAGAGCAAATATAGTTGATGTAATTTCGAGCTTTATCCCGTTAAAAAGACACGGTAGAAATTTTATGGGGTTATGCCCGTTCCATTCTGAAAAAACTCCTTCTTTTGTTGTAAGCGAACAAAAACAAATTTTTAATTGCTTTGGTTGTCATGTCGGCGGTGATGTTTTTAAATTTGTAAAAGAGTATAAAAGTATATCCTTTATTGAAGCTATTCAAGAAGTTGCCGAACTTGTAGGTATTACAATAGAGGAGACTTCACAAAACGAACCAAACCAGCAAGAAAAAGAGATTGAAGAATTATATGAGATTAATGTTTCTGCAGCTCGTTATTTCTCAAATACATTGCTAAACGAATCTGAAGGAGAAATCGGTAGAAAATACTTTAAAGACCGAAATATTCAATTAACAATGCAAAAAGCTTTCGGATTAGGTTTTGCTCCTCAGAAACGAGACGAGTTATATAAATACCTTGTTTCGCAAAATATAAATATTGAAAAAGCTAAATTTTTAGGACTTATTGATGTTGGTGAAAACGGAAGTTATTACGATAAATTAAGAGGAAGGGTAATTTATCCTATTTTTTCTCCGAACGGCAGAGTAATTGCTTTTGCAGGAAGAGTATTAGGCAAAGTTGAAGGGGTGGCTAAATACTTAAATTCTCCCGAATCTCCTATTTATTATAAAAGACGCGTATTATACGGTCTTTCACACAGCAAAGACGATATTAGAAAACTTGATAGTGTAATATTAGTTGAAGGCTACATGGATTTGATATCCTTGTTTCAAAAAGGGATTAAAAATGTTGTTGCCAGTAGCGGAACTGCATTAACTGAAGAACAAGTAACTTTGCTTTCAAGATATACTAAAAATATTTACGTTGTTTATGATAGCGATCCTGCCGGGGAAAAAGCCGCACTTAGAAGCATTGAATTATTATTAAAAAAGGATTTTGAAGTTAAAATATTAAGTTTGCCCGAAGGCGATGACCCGGATTCGTTTATTAATAAAAACAGCAAGGCAGATTTTGAAGAACAATTAACCAAAACATATAATTTTTTAGAGTATCAGGCTGATTTTTATAAAAAAAGGGGTGATTTTGAAGACCCAACAAAAGAGACTATTGCAATTAAAGAGCTTGTAAAATCAGTTTCTTTTGTTAATGATGAGATGAAAAGAGAAGTGTTTATTAAACATATTTCTCAAAAGTTTAATATTCGTTTAAAGTTACTTGAGAACGAACTTTTAGCTCTGTTACATAAAGTAAACTCACCTGCAATTAGAGATGTAGGGAAAGTAACCGCTCAAACTGCTAATAATTCCGAACAAATTGCGAAAATTCCCAAGTTTAAAGAATCAAAAAGTAAAGTTTATACTATTGAAAAAACTTTAATTAAACTTTTATACGAGGGGGATGAGCAGATTATGGGGCAAGTATTTGATAATATTTTACCCGGCGATTTTACAAACAACTTTTTAAGCAAGTTAGCAGAAATTGCTTTTGAAGCTTATAAACAAGATATTTACGACCCTGCAAATTTATTATCTTTGTTAACAGACGAGGTTATGCGTAATTTTATTTTTGAACTTACACTTAACGAACAAGCGGTAAGTAAAAAATGGGAAGATAGATATAGCGATGACGACCCTAAAAAACTTAGACAAAAAGAATGTGACGATACTATTCGTCAATTTCATATTTTACAAATAGAACAGCAGTTAAAAGCCTTAAAAGAACAATTAATTTTAGCCGAGAACACAGAAAATACAAACGAAATTCTTGAACTGATAAAAGAGTTAAGTATAGAAAAGGCTAATTTATTTAATAATACTAATTCAAATTAATCGGGCAAATACAAAACAAATTGCCGTACCTTAAATGAATAAGATACGGCTAACTAATTTATTTCAACAATCTTTTATTAGTACTTCCAAAAAGCAAATTTGAAGTCATAGATTCGCCGGAAATTCTAAATCGTTCGGTTAAAGCTTTTAAGTTTTCGGTCAATCTGTTTAAATCTTCGCTTGCTCTGGCTATTTGTTGTATACCGGTAGCAGATTCGTGAGTTACATTATTAATAGATTCTATGCTCTTACTTATTTCTTCGGCAGCGCTGCTTTGTTCTTCACTTGCTGTTGCTACAGCATTAATCATATCAACAACTTTATTTGCTGCGGTCACTATTTCTTTTAACGATTCACCCGATTTTACCGCCATTACTTTTCCTCCTTCAACTTCTTTTTCACCTGCCTGAATTGAAGTTACGGCATCAGAAGTATCTTTTTGTATCTGTTTAATCATTACCGCTATTTCTTTAGTAGCCTTTGTAGTTCTTTCAGCTAGTTTTCTTACTTCATCGGCAACAACCGCAAATCCTCTTCCTTGCTCTCCCGCTCTTGCTGCTTCTATTGCAGCATTAAGGGCAAGTAAATTAGTTTGGTCTGCTATGTCGTTAATTACTTGTACTATTTCCCCTATCTGGTCACTACTTTTTCCAAGTGCTTGAACTGTTCCGGCAGCTCTACCAACAACCTCGGATATTCTATTCATCCCTTCAACAGTTTTATATACTACCTGCCCACCTGTATTTGCAGTATCCCCTGCAATTTTTGCATTTTCTGCAGCTACATTTGCATTTTTTGTGGTTTCAAATATTGTTGAAGTCATCTCTTCAACTGCTGTTGCTACTTCACTTGCTTGCGCACTCTGTTCTTGTGCTCCTGCTGCCATTTCTTCGGCACTTGCACTTATTTGTGTTGCCGCACTTGCTGTCGCTTGTACTGCTTCGCTTAATTCAAGTATTAATGAGTTAAATGAAGTTGCAAGCGTATTTATAGATTCTTTTATATTATTAAAATATCCTTCATAATTCCCTTCCATTCTTGCTGTTAAGTCACCCGTTGATAATATTTCTAAAACAGACGAGCCTTCTGCAATCGGTTTATGAATAACTTCCATCAACTCATTCATGCCGTTAAGAATCTCCTTAAATCCCCCTTTAAACTTAGAAACGTCTCCTCTAACCTCTAATCTTCCTTTAAGAGCGGATTCTAATAAAATATTCGTTTCGCTTATTAATTCTTTTAATGATTTTACGGTATTATTTATTGCGGGAGCTATTTCGTCCTTATTACTTCGCGGTTCAAAATATAATTCTACATTACCTTTTGAAACCTCATTAAGTATATTTACTAAATTTCGTAATCCGTCTGTAAACTTATTAAATGTTTCAGACATTACTCCTATCTCATCTTCTGATTCTACGGTCAATCTTGTAGATAAATCTCCCGTACTAATTTCTTTAATTGCATCCACTGCTTTGTTTATAGGTTTTGTTATTTTATCTGATATATATATTACAAGCCCGGTGATTAATAATGTTGATAAAATAAATATAATAACAATGTAGTTTATAATTGAATTTGTGCTTGCAAATATTTCTTCTTTCGGAATAAATAAAATTAATCCCCAATTATTCTTTTTAACCGGCTGGTAAAATGCCAATAAATCTTTTCCTTCTATTAATTTATCTGTTTCTATTACCCCTCCAATTCCTGCCTGTATATCACTCGCCATCTTTTCCAATTCAGGTGCATCTAATTTTTTTGCCAAAGCAGATAAATTTTCTTTTCCTAAATAACTTTTATCTTTATAACCTACAAAAACCCCCTTATTACTAACCAAAGCTCCAAAACCGGTTTCATAAACTTTTATTTTATTTACTTCGTTATTAATTTCTTCTAATGAAACATCTGCACCTATTATACCTATAAATTGCCCGTTTTTAAGTAAAGGATAAGCAAAAGAAGTCATCATAACCCCTTCATATAAATACGGCTCTAAAATTACCGATTTTAATGTTTTTTGAGGAATAATATAATAATCACCGCTAATTGATAATTCTTCGTTAACAGCTTCAAATTCTAAAGTCCCTTTTAGTTTATTCCAATAAGGGGAAAATCTACCTGCTTCATTGCTACCGGATTCTAAGTTATTGATGTAATCTTTATCATCACCTCCAAATGCATTTGGCTCTGTTGTTGCATAAGCACCCAAAAGTCCATCGTTGTTATCCATAACTTCTTTAAGTACTTTTATCACTTCATTTCTGCCAGCGGTATTATTTTGCATGTAGCTTTGAAGGGTTGCAATAATTGCGTCATTTTTAACGATTAAAGAGTTAAAATCATTTGCATATTGTTTAGCTGTTTCGGTCGCAGCATCATTAGTCGCTTTAGTTTGGGCATTATCTACTGAATTAATTATAATAATTGCAGAAATCACTAATACAACAATAAGAGATGCACCAATCATAAAAACCATTCGGCTTTTTATACTTTTAAATTTCATAATTTCACCTTAATTTTAAATCAGGAATATAATAGTTCAATTCGTTCTAAAAAACAGTTACTTTTGCCACCATATAAGTAGTTTTTAGATAAGGGTTCATAATCCAACTAACACTTACGGGAATACTTAAGTTCTCGCTTAAGATCAATGATTTTGATGCAGTAATTCCAGTATTAATCACTTTAAATCCCGATTCAGGAATTAAATGCCACGAACTTACGCCCGTTGCACCGCCCGCAAATACTGCTAATGAAATATCCTTCATATTAAATGTATAACCTAATTCTACATAAAATGATTTTTCTTCTTTTGGAGTATTTAATATATTATTAGAAACTAAAATATGTATAGGCATGCATTCGGATCCATAGTAATTAAATGCAACTTCCATAGTATGTGCACCTTCTCCCTCTTTTTTATAATTTGAATATTCCATACCTAAATACGGATAGAAATAATCACTCAAGCCCAAAGTGAAAAGTCCCGATTTTTCTGTGGAAAAAGATAACGTTGCGGATAAATCACTTTCGTTATAAATACCGGTAAACCCGTAAGATCCCCAAGCTCCTATAGAGAAGTTTATTGCCTCTGTAAAATTATACCCTAAACTTAAATATGGTTGAAAATGTGGCGTGTTTTCTCCGAACTCCATTCCGCGCCAGATGTATCGACTTACTAAATCTGCATTAGCCGAGACACTAAATTTACTTTCTTCGCAATTTTCTTGTGCAGCTAAATTAATCGCTAGAAGTACAAAAAGAATTTGTAACAATCGATTCATAAGATTCTCCTAATAGTTTAGATTTAAAGTACTTTAATAGACGATATAAATAATTTATAAAAATAGAAATATTCCGCCTATTGCGAAATATTCTTAAGTTGGGACATATTAAAATCAGTTCTATATTAATATAATTAGTTTTTATTTTCCAGTCAAGAAAAATCAAAATTACAGCTTTATTTCTATAATTTTCATAGTTTTAAGAAGCTACCACAATATCAAACTAAATAAATATTTAATTTTATACTTTTTCAGAGAATTCAAGGAGACATGAATTAAGTCGAATTGTAATAATTGAATTCTTAAAAATTTGGTAATACTATCAATTTCTGATTACAGTCACCAATAATAAGGGCACATAACTTAATTTAAGATTTCACATCCTTTATAATAAACTTCAGTTTTTAATAAAAAAAATAGTTCCCCTTTATAATAAAACAATAAAAGGGAACTAAAGGGATTGGGAAATTTTTGATGATGCAAATATTGATTACAACATGAAATACTAATCGAAATACCCCCCTAGTCCTCCTTCTTGTTTGGCAAGCCTAACAAGAAGGAGGTAGTATTCCCCGTAAAATAAAATCAACTTTCAACTTTTATAAAATGCTTCTTAAATTAATACGATAAATTATTTAAGAAGACGATTTCTTTTATCATTAAATCCAACAGATTTACTAACAATACCGGTTTCAGAAATTCTAAATCTTTCTATTAAAGCTTGTAAGTTTTCAGTCAACCTATTTAAGTCTTCGCTGGCTCTGGCAATTTGTTGAATACCGGTTGCTGATTCGTGAGTAACGTTATTTATAGATTCGATACTCTTACTTATCTGTTCGGCAGCACTGCTCTGTTCTTCGCTTGCAGAGGCAACAGAATTTGCAACATCTAAAACTTTACCGGCAGCAGAAACTATTTCTTTCATCGATGCACCGGCTTTATTTGCTAAATGTTTACCGGCATCAACTTCATTTTTACCTTTTTGAATACTTTCAACGGCATCATAAGTATCCTTTTGGATGGTTTTAATCATTGTTGCAATTTCTTTAGTCGCTTTAGTTGTTCTTTCCGCAAGTTTTCTTACTTCATCGGCAACAAC
>JAEXOD010000067.1 GCA_023447335.1 Bacteroidota bacterium | reverse complement strand
CAAGTTCTGCACCAATACCTGAGCTTACTCGACCTGCAAAAATAAGAGCTGTTATTACAGGAGCTAGTTCCCTAACGGCTGAAATAGAAACCATGGCAGGCAAAAAATCAGTAGCACCAAAACGTTGTAAAACAGGATAACTTTGTAAACCAAGCACTAAACCGATAACTATTCCGGTTATACTTACTATAGGAAATGTCTTTACTCCCAATTCGTCCATGTGCTTTCGGATTTCTCCTATTTCATAAGGAGGAAGAAAAACTTCCTTAAAAAAACGAATAGTGAAAACGGTTAAACCGCTTAAAGTTACAAAAAAATTGTAAAGCGACTGTTTGAAAGTCGGCTTTCTAACCGATATAAGTTCGGGTATTTTCATCAAAAGTTTTCTTATTTAATATTTAAAGATAAAAAATAATGTAACAAATATGAATTCTTTTTTATTCAATCTTAAAAAATCTTTTTTAATATACAAGTTTAGAAATTGAATTTATTTTTTTATATTAATATTTTGTTTATATATTAATTTGTGTGAAAAGTGGATAAAAGAGAAAATACTATCAATAAAAGTGAAAGACATACTGTTAAAAGTAAAAATGAATCTTCTGAAAGTAAAGGAGATAAAGTTAAATTTTTTAAAAAATTTGATAAAAATAGAAGACCTAAAAATAATGAGATAAAAGAAAGACCGGTAGATAAAGAAAAAATAAACAAAAGTGTAGAAATTGAAGGGGAAAAGAATGTACACAAACCTAAATCTTCAATTGAAAAAAAACACGAAAAACCTCGTTTTATTAAACCTGCTTTTAATAAGCAAGAAACTAAAAAAAATGAGACAATTGCCGATCTAAAATATTTTTCGGATTATGTTAAGCGTCAAATTCCTAAACATATTACTGAAAACAAAAATTATTTAAATATTGAGCCCCTTGCATTACTTGAATACGATCACGAGATCAAAATAAAAGAAACAGCATTAAATGATTTCTTAAAAAAGAATTCAATTGATTGCAAGGTCGAAAAAGTAATTAAATCGCCCAAAAACCGAAATTATCGTACTACTACTAAACGTAGAATAAATATTGACAAAGGGAAGTTTACTTTGGTATTTACGGAAGAAAATGTGGTTAACTACAATAATTTAATTAGCGTAAGTGCCCTTGAACCTAATGAACATAAAGATATATACTTCTATATTGCAGAGAAGATAAATCAACCCGCTTACCATATTATAGGTAAATCACTAAACTATGTTATAATAAGAGGTACATATAACGATTTTTCGGTTGTTTTTAATATCCATATAATGAATGCGGATAATGTTCGAAAAATTAAATTGCTTGCCGAGGAATTGAAAAAACTTAAAAGTAATATAAAAGGGGTTTACATATATTTAGATCCTTCAAAATCAGATTATTATTTTGAAAGCAAAAGACCTGATGCCCCCGTCAGTTTTAAAAATGTTTTTGGTCCTGATAAAATACTAGTTAACTTTAACGGGAACAAATATTCGTTTTTACCAACTTCATTCTCCCAAATAAATGAAAGTATTGTTCCATTGTTTCTGGAAAAAGTTAAAGCACTTTTAAGACCACAAAAAGATCAGGTTTTAATTGACCTATATTCCGGCTATGGTTTGTTTTCACAGTATCTTGCAGATTCTTACGCAGATGTTTTTGGGATGGAAGCTGACTTGGACGGAGTTAAAGCAGCCAAAGAAAATGTATCCTTTACAAATAAAAAGAATGTTAGATTTTTAGCAATGAGAGTAACGAATTCAAATATTGATAAATATGTTCCCAAAAGTTTTCGATATGATGAAGTTTTTATCTTGGATCCGCCTAAGATGGGGGCTGAAGAAAAGGTTATTCAAACTGTGGCGAATAGAACTCCTAGTAAAGTGTTGCATATTTTTTGCGGTACTGATAACATTCCGGAAGAATTAAAAAAATGGGAACAGTTCGGTTATCGTCCTATGGTAATTGCACCGGTTGATATGTTCCCCGGTTCCGCTAATTTGGAAGTTTTAGTTCTATTGATGAAAAAGCGTTAAGAATAAGTATATTATTCTATTTTGGGATTAAAATGAAAGTAATAATTGTTGTACCGACTATTAGAGAAACTTGCTTAACCGAATTTTTAGAAGCATGGAAAAGGCAGTTTGAAAATTATACGGTTATTGTAGTAGAAGATAATCCCCAAAAAACATTTAACATTAATTATCCTAATGTCTTACACTTCAGTTGGCTTGATATTGATAACGAACTTGGAGAAAATAGTTGGATTATTCCAAGAAGAACTGACTGTGTAAGATCTTTTGGTTATTACAAAGCATATAAGTTAGGGGCTGACGTAATTATTACTTTGGATGATGATTGTTTCCCCGTTAACGAAGACTTTATAGAATCGCATTTAAATAGACTATCATTCGGTGCCGAAAATGTATGGGAAAGTAGTTTGGAAAATATTATTCCGAGAGGCGTTCCTTATTATAATTTATATCGAAAAAATGAATGTTTATTAAACCACGGTTTATGGAAGGGGATTGCGGATTATGACGCAGTTACACAATTATCCCTTGAAAGGTTTAAAGCCGATCCAATTTGGAGTGATAAAACTATTCCGAAAGGGAAATTTTTCCCTATGTGCGGAATGAATATTGCCTGGAAGAGAGAACTTACGCCTGCAATGTATTTTTTATTAATGGGTCGCGATTATGAATTCGATAGATTTGGTGATATTTGGTGCGGAGTTATAGTAAAAAAAATAATGGATCATCTTGATTTTGCAGTGAACAGCGGAAGTCCCTCAATTTTACATAAACGTGCCTCAAATGTTTGGCAAAATTTGAAAAAAGAATTACCCGGGCTGCCTATTAACGAAGAGTTTTGGCAAAAGATAGATAGAATAAAATTAACAGCCGAAAATGTAAAAGATTGTTACTTGGAAATAGCCGAAAATCTTAATATTGAAGGAGAGTATTGGATTAAATTAAAAACGGCAATGAAAATTTGGGCAAATTTATTTTAGTTTATGCTAAAAAATTCAGATAGTTTTTATTGTTTATTACTTCAAATTTACTATTAATGTATGTTTTTGCCCATGCTGCCGGTATTGGCACATGTTGCTTGTTGTGTTTAATCTCATAGGCGGTAAGTTGTCCGTTATTCTCACCAATTAAATCAATCTCTTGCCTATCGTAAGTTCTCCAAAAGTAAAAATTTGTGAATTTGTGTAATAAACACTTAACATTCGGATATAAACAGTGATGCAGATATTTTTGCTTTAATATAAAAATTAATGTAAAAATTTCTAGTTAACTAAGAATTTTTTGATAAGAAGATAAAAACGTCTTAAAATAAAATAAATTAATTTATGTGGAATAATTAATATTTTTTGTTTATTTTAAGAATACACAATTTAAATATAATAATTTTTGGTAAGTATGTATGCAAAATAGGGAAAAGTACAGATTTGATGATTTTACTTTTGATAATTATTTAAAATTACTTAAGTTAGCTAATGCTAACGGGTTTAAGTTTATTAGCTTTCATGAGTCGTTTGATTATAAGGACAGAAATTTGTTATGGAGGCATGATGTGGATTATTCCCCTCATTTAGCTTTGCATATGGCAAAAATGGAGAGTAATTTATCAATTAAAGCAACTTATTTCTTTCAATTACACTGTGATTTTTATAATTTATTAGAAAAAGAGGTATTTGAAATAGCAATAAAAATAAAAACACTTGGTCACGAAATAGGTTTACACTTTGATACTCATTTTTTTGATATTTCTGACGAAAGTAAATTAGATGACTCAATTAAAATAGAATTAGAATATTTGAATAAGCTATATGATTTCCAAATTAAAGCTTTTTCGTTTCACAATACAAATAAATTTATTTTAAGCTGTGAAAAAGAGAGATACGGAGGGTTAATTAACGTTTATTCTAAGTATTTTAAAAGTAACTTCTATTATTGCAGTGACTCGACCGGTTGGTGGAGATTTCGCAGAGTAGAAGACGTATTAAATGACGAAAGTATGAAAAACGTTCATATTTTAACCCATGGCTCGATGTGGAGTGATGAAGTGTTATCCCCATTTAAAAGAATAGAAAAAATAATAAATGACCAAGCAGAAAGGATTAAAAAAAATTACATAAAAACCGAAAAACAGTTCGGAGCAATAGTTGTTGATGACGACAGCTTATTATAGAAATCACCTAACAATTGTTTGGAAATTAAAAGAAATGTTACTAATTTGTAATATATAAAGATAGGAAGTAATTTTGCGAATGATAGAACCGTTTATATCGATATGTATTTTTACTTATAATAGAGCCGAGTATATTAAAGAAACAATAGAAAGTGCATTAGCACAAAGCTATAATAATTACGAAATTGTTGTTGTTAATGACGGATCTACAGATAATACAGAAGAAGTCGTAAATAGTATTCCAAGCAAAAAAATACGTTATTTTAAAAAAGAACACACCAATGCGCCGGATACAAGAAATAGAGTATTAAAAGAAGCAAAAGGGGACTACATTTTATGGCTTGGTGATGACGATTTATTACATGAGGATATATTAAAGACTTATGTAGAGTATCTTAATAAGTATCCGGATGCTGATATATTTTATTGTAAACTTTTGGCTTTCAACGAACATAAAGGAATATTGCGACAATTTGTTTATACGGATTGGTACAATAGACAAGAAGATTTAGCATCTTTTTTGATAATGGGACAACCGATTCCGGACGGAAGCAGTTTAATTAGTAGAAAAATTTACAATGAGATCGGTGGTTTCAATAAAGATTTTAATAGAGCACAAGATTACGAATTTTATTCTAGGGTTTTTACTACAAAAAAATATAACGCAAAATATGTTGATGAATTTTTGGTTAAATATAGAATTCACGAAAAAAATATAACTTTAAATTTAAGCGGTAAAATTGATTTTAAATATGAGACGATGATATTACGAAAATTGATTGAAAATTACGACTTAAGTCTTTTCTTCAAGCAATTAAGAAATTCTGAAAATTACATGAAATCATTAGCAGAAGTACATTATATATTAGGAATAAAGTTTTTTAACTATGGAGCATATAGCGATAGTATATTTTATTTAACTTCATCTTTAAGAGAAGACAGAAATTTAGAGAGGTTAAAATACTCAATACAAGGTTTTATTGATTCCGGAGCAATTGAAGAATTAAAAATATATTTATTTATGGTTAAAAATTTGTTTGAAAAGAATGACGAGATAGAAAAAGTAATCGAAATCGTAGAGAACTATAAAGACTAATTATGGAAAACAAGATTCATATTGATGAGATTCTAAATTATTTAGGTCCTGAGATAATACTTTTGGGGAAAAGAGACGGAATTGTGATAAAAAATGCAAAACCAATTAGTGAAGCAGATGAGAATTCAATTTGTTGGATAAATCCTAAAAAGAAAGATAAAAATGAATTGATAAAAAATACAAAATCTTGTTTAATAGTTTGTGATAATTCAATTGAAATAGAAGAAAATATTTTAAAAAATAAAGCTATTATTATAGTTGCGAATCCGAAATTAACATTTTTAAGAATAGTGGAAAAATTTTTTCATCATATTGAAAAATATTTTATTCATGAGAAAGCTTTTGTAGAAAAGGAAGCAAAAATTGCCGCAGAAGTCTTTATTGGTGCTTTTACCTATATAGGGAATAGCGAGATTGGGAAAGGGACAAAAATATACGGAAATTGTTATATCTATGATAATGTAAAAATTGGTGAGAATGTAACAATACATGCCGGAACTGTTATTGGCTCAGATGGTTTTGGTTACCAAAGAAATGAAAAAGGAGAGATGGAAAAATTTCCGCATATAGGCGGAGTTGTTATTGAAGATAATGTTGAAATCGGAGCCAATACTTGTATTGATAAAGGTACATTAGGGAATACACTGATTAAAAAAGGGGCTAAAATTGACAATTTGGTTCATATTGCACATAATGTTGTTATCGGGGAAGATGCGGTTGTAATAGCAAATAGTATGATCGGAGGCAGTACGATAATCGGTGATAAAGCGTGGGTAGCTCCTTCAGTTGCCGTGATGAATTCTATCTCAATAGGAGAAAATAGTACTCTAGGTTTAGGAGCTGTTGTTATTAAATCGGTTCCGGCAAACCAAACATATGTAGGATTTCCTGCCAAGCCGATAAAAGAATATGTTGAAATTCAGAAAAAGTTGAGTAATTTATAGATGTTTGATCAGGTAAAAAAAATCTTAGTGTTGGCTCCTCATACTGATGATGGGGAATTTGGTTGTGGTGCTTCAATTGCAAAATTTATTTTACAGGGAAAGGATGTATATTATGCAGCATTTTCCCTATCTGAGGAATCAGTTCCTCCGCCATATCCAAAAAATATTTTAGAAACTGAAGTTAAAGCTGCCACAAAAGTTCTTGGAATAGATGAAAAGAAACTTTTACTGTATAAGTATAAAGTTAGAAATTTCGCACATCATAGACAAGAAATATTGGAAGACTTGGTAAAACTGAATAAAGATATTAATCCGGATTTAGTTTTTATGCCTTCTATTGCTGATTTACATCAAGATCATACAACAATTGCACATGAAGGATTAAGGGCTTTTAAGCGTAGATCCATATTATGTTATGAATTGCCATGGAATAATTTAAAATTTTCTACTAATTGTTTTATTATTTTTGGTGAAAAGGAATTAGAATTAAAATTCAAAGCATTAGACTGTTATAATTCGCAGAAAGGTAGAAATTACGCTACACCCGAGTTTATTAAAAGTTTGGCAATTACACGCGGAACGCAAATAGGCACAAAATATGCCGAAGTATTCGAAGTTATCAGATGGGTGTTTGAATAGTTAATTATATTTGTTAATAATTTCAACAACTCTTTCAACTTCGTTATCCGTCAAAACCGGACTAATCGGTAAACTTAAAACTTGGTTATGTATTTTTTCTGATATTGGTAAACTTAAATTATTCCATTCTTTATAAGCTTGCTGTTTATGAGGCGGAATAGGGTAGTGAGTAATAGTTTGTATTTTAGCTTCCGATAGATACTTTTGCATCTCGTTACGATGTTCTGTTCTGATAACAAATAAATGCCAAACATGCTCTAAATAATTCTGAATTTTAAATTCTGAATTTTGAATTAAATTATTTAGCGGTAGTACAATTCTTGTGTTTTTGATGTTTGAACAGTAATATTCTGCAATTTCTCTTCTTCTTTGGTTTTCGCTATCCAAATATTTTAGTTTTACATTTAACAACGCTGCCTGAAGTTCGTCAAGTCTGCTATTAAATCCTTTATATAAGTTGTAATATTTTTGATACGATCCGTAATTTCTGAGTGCCTTGATAGTCTCAGCTAATTGACCATCATTTGTGGTAATTGCACCTCCGTCTCCTAAGGCACCTAAATTTTTGCCCGGGTAAAAACTAAATCCCGCAGCATCGGCTAAATTCCCGGTTCGTTTTCCCAAGTAATAAGCCCCATGTGCTTGTGCACTATCTTCAATAACTAACAAGTTATATTTTTTAGCAATGTCATTAATTTCATCCATCTCCACCACTTTTCCGTATAAATGAACAGGCATTATAGCTTTTGTCTTATTTGTTATTTTGGCTGCAATAAGTTTAGGGTTAATGTTATAAGTATTAATATCCGGTTCAATCAGAATGGGTTTTAATTTATTATGAGATATTGATAAAATTGTTGCAATATATGTATTTGAAGGAACAAGTATTTCATCTCCTTCATTTATTTTACCTAATTCAATGTAAGCACGCAAAATTAATATTAATGCATCCAATCCGTTAGCAACACCAATACAATGCTTAACGTCACAATAAGAAGCAAAGTTGTTTTCAAAGTTGGTTACTTCTTGACCTAAAATATAATATCCTGAAGAAATGAATTTATTGAATATATCTTCAAATTCAGTTTTATATAGAGAGTTAATTTGATTTAAGTCTAAGAATTTAATCATAAATCTAACTTATAAAAATCATAACATATTCCGGTAGCATTGAACCCTTCTTTTTGTGAAATTAACCCAGTGTTCAAAAATGAACCGTTTTTTTCAGTTGAGATTCCAAAATCAAACCATTGGTGAGTTTGTCCGTAAAAATCAAATAAATAAGTAAACAAATAATCAAATATTCTATTTCTAAATCCCTCTTGATTAGCGGTCATGTATTGTACATGCACTACATTTTTTGATATATAAAGAATTGTTCCGCCCAGTAATTCTTCTTTCAAATACACTTCAAAAAATTTTATATTACTAGGGAAGGATTTCTTTAACAAGTTTAATTCGATAAAAGTATGAACAGGCATAATTCCGTATTTTGCGCTTAAATTTATTTGAATAATCTCGATCAAATTTTTAGAATCAATAGTTTCCTTAATTACAAGATTTTCTTTAATTGCTTTTTTGTATCTATTTCGCTTTTTCCCCGGTATAGATGTTGTAGATAAATTAACAGCTGAAGAAATATCTCTTCTAAATAATTTAAATCCATAAAAGAATAAAGCATATAAATCTTCTTCAGAAGGTCTAGTGTGGTAAATATGAGGAATACATTTATAAATTATTTGAATAAACCCTAAATTACGAAGTGTTTTAATTAATAAATCAAATACGTTTAAAATAAGCGTAGCTTTAATTTTATGATTGTGTACAAGACCGCCGTATGTAAGCCCACCGTGTGAATTTAATGTTCCGTCATCGGTCGAATTCGCCGGTATTAATGCAACTAAATCTTCATTTTCAAAAACTAGATAAGAATGATCAAAAAATCTATCAGAATGATAATCCATATAGTCTCTAGAAAAAAGAAATGTGCCGTTGTGGGATTCAGAAACAAACGAATTCCATAATTTTTTATAACTTGGATCATATTTTATTAATTGCAAACTCAATTATTAGAGACCTTCTCAGTTATGTTATTAATTATATCTTTTATAGAATTAAGATTTGAGATTTCATGAGCTGAAAAAGATATTAAGAATTCTTCTTGTAACATAAGGATAATCTTAATATGATTAATTGAATCCCAATTATTAGCTGTATCGCGAGTAGTTTCTAGATTAATCGGTTCTTCTAGTATTTCTTTAACAATTTTAATTATTTTTTCATCCAACTTCAACCTCCATTATCTGTAAATTTATATTTGGGGATTTTTTCAATAAATAGGTTTTTAATTCAGGGGAATTATCAATGTTCACAAACCCAATCTCTTCATATTTGCATTCTAGAAGTTTATTTTTTGAAGTTTGTGAATAGTAGCCGACAAATGGTTTATTAAACATATTATACAATTCATAGATTATTCTATATTCTATGTTTCGTCCAATTACTCTACAACTTAATAAAAATGTATCAATGTGTATTTTTTCTTTTTCCTCTCGTAATATTATAAGTCCAATTAGACCATAGTCTCCATATTTATCCCTCAGATAAATAGAGAATAAAAACAAGTTCTTTTTTGAAAGCAACTGGAATATTTCAGCTTCTGAATATCTTCTAGTGGTAAAATTAAATTGATTTGTCTTTTGAGTAAGTTGAGATAACCTAGTTACTTCCGTATCATTAGATTTTTTGATAGTTAGTTTTAGTTTTAATTCACAAAGGTAATCTTCATAATTAAGAAAACTCTCTTTTAATTGTTCTCTAAAAATATTAGTTTCATACTGTTTGGTTTTCTCAAGATCTTCCTTAGTAAATTGTAACTTGCTAAAAAAGTAAAAATCAATATCCGACCAGAAATTTATCAGATCTTCTATCTTATCAGGATAATCTGGAACGATAACGTTGCAAGATTGTTTTACAAGTTCTCTTTCAAACGGAGAGTCATCAATAAAAACACAGCTATCTTCGCTTATATTTAATATCTTAACTATTTCGCGAATATTTTTATCTTTCTGTTCCCAATTAATCCTTTTTATTACAAAATCATCATAAGACAGTACTAAATTAGTGTTTTGATTAAATGCTGAAATTACATCATTTTCGTTGTTTTTTGAACAAATACAAAGAATAGCGCCTCGTTCTTTAATTGATTTGATAATATGTTGAATTTGGGTGTAAATTGTTCCAATTCTATCACTACCAATTTTTATATTAATACCGTCTTCACCTAAAATTCCACCCCAAATTGTGTTATCTAAATCAACTATTAAACATTTTTTTACTTGATTAGAAAGTGATTGGATATATAGGTTTATATATTCAACAATTTTTTTAAGACCAAATGCACTGAATCTAAATCTTGCAGAAAGCCAAAGTCCATTATCAAAGATTTTTTCGTATCCGTAACGTTCATACAACGAAATCAAATCCATGATAAATACTCTTTTGTTATTTATTGCCAAATAATTTAAAAATAAGTTTAACTCGTATTGTAATTTTTTGAAATTCAATTCTGAATTAAAATCGTTTATTTTATTGGCATAATCATAAATTATAAAACTACTAATTATAAGGATTCCGTCTGAACATCTAAGAAAGTTCTCAACTATTAATCGAAGCTCGTTTTTTATCTCATCTTGAGATTTGTTGAAGATAAAATCATTTCCGTCCAAAAGCAAAATTGAATAATCCGGTTTATCAGTATATAAATTGCTATTAGAATTAAAAATTTGCTGTTCATATTGGTGATAACCGTAATCCAATATTAAATTGTTGTTGTACTTTTTCAAATAGTCACTAATAAATGATGATGTGAAATTACTTAAAATCGCAATTTTCATAAATTTATATCAAATTCCCAATCTAAAAGTTTTTCGATCCCAATTCCGGTTTTCCCAAATCCGTTACCGTTGTAGAAAAGATAATAACAATCTTTAATTTTAATAAAGTATGGGAAATAGATCATTTCGGAATTCCAGCCGTTTTGTCCGTGTTTTAACCCGAGTTCATTATCTCGTCTTACCCAAGTTTTCCCATCTTTTGAGGTTGCGAAACCTATTGAGTATTTCATATCGCGAGTTCTAATTGTATGAAACATAATATAGTAACGCCCGGCTTTAATTACTTGGGGTCTTCCTAAACCATGCTCTGTTTCAGGGTTATAGTTTATACATCTGTGGCCTTGAGTTTGAAATTCAACCCCGTTAATGTTTTCTTGAAAGAATATATCGTAAGTAGGACGTGGTTTTCCGCCAACCATCTCCCAAGTTGATCCGGCAGCATACCATAACTTAAATGTGTCGTTTTCCACAAAGCCGGTGGGACCGCCTCTAGTGCATAAACCCTCTTCGCTTCTATCTAAAACAGGAAATCTCTGTAACCTAGTAAAAGAATAACCTCCGTCATTACTTACTGCTAACCCGGCAAACATGAAATACGGAACTTTTTTCCCTAATTGATAACCTGTATAATAAAGAAACAATTTACCGTTATGTTCTATAATTCCCATCGGATGAACACCATTCTCGTCAAAAGTACCATTTTCACCTATATCCAAAATAGGTGTATTTGAGAATTCTTTAATTTTGAATGAATCAATCTCTATGTCGACAAATCCGATTCGGGATACATTGTCTTTATCAAAAGCTCCGAATAAAACTCTTATAGTTCTTTCGTTTAATTGAAAGGCACCGGTGCACTCAAATGTGATTGCCACCAGTCGAGTTTGGGTAAAATATTAATTACTTCAACATGTTCCCATTTCATTAAGAAATTTCTCCGTTTAATAATAAAAATTGTTCGCTTTCCAACTTAGTATTTGTTGCCGGATTCCCTTTGTATATATTCGGGTAATCTGCAGATTTGAATAATACGGAACCAGCAGATAAAATTACATTATTAACTAAATTTACCTTGTCAACAATTGTGCTTCCAATCCCAACAAAGCAGTTATCACCGATATTAACAAATCCTCCGATTGTACTATTGGGAGCAATAAACGTATTTTTCCCAATTATTGTGCTGTGAGATATTGTCGTTCCGCTACAAATTATTGTGTTTTCATTCAAAAAACATTTGTGGTTTATTGAAACATTATCATACACAAAAACGCCTTCACCTAGTTTTGAAGTCGGAGATATATAAGATCGTGAACTAATAAATGTTGGGATTTTAAACCCGGCGTTTTTTGCCATACGAAAAATAGCACTTCTATCTTTATTAAGGTTAGTATAAGAAACAGCGGGGAACAAATAAGTTTCGCGAGGGTCGGTGAATAAATTCAAATCTTCAAAAGGGAAAATAGGTAAATCGTTAATCGAATCATTATGGATATATCTTTTGTGTGCCGTAAAACCCAATATTTTATAATTTGAATCATTTTGAAAATATTCAAAAATTGTAGCTGCCGTTTCACCGATTCCAAAGATTATTAGTTTATCTCTCATCTATAAGCTCAATCAGTCCAAAATTTTTATGGTATAAAAAGATAATATTCTTGTTGTTAAAAGCAATTGCTTCTTTTTTATCTGTTATTTCAATAAAACCCAATTTTTTGAGAAATTCTATATCAACTTCAAAATTATCACTAGTGAAACAGATATGATAAGGTGTTACGCCATTTTTTTTAATGATGTTATTAATAGGAGAATTATTACCTAAAGGCTCCACTAATTCAAATTGTATGTTTTCGTTTTTAACAAATTTAATTTTAACATCTTGAATTTTATCAATAAATTGCTCATCAAGCAAAAAACCGAGTTTAGAAAAAATTGAAGAAGTAAGCTGAATGCTATCTGAAGCAATTGCAATATGATGAAATTTTAATGACATATTTAAGATGTTTTAAATGTTAAAAATTCTTGATAGTCTCTTAAATAATCAAATTCATTATAAAAATCTGAAGCAAGAACTAAACAAACTGAACCTGATGAGAAGTTAATTAGCTGTCTCCACATCCCGGGAACTAAATATAATCCTAAATAGGGTCTATTTAAGTTTACAATGCGTTTATTTATGCCATCATCGATTAATACATCGAAACTACCGCTCGCTGCTACTATAAATTGATGCAAAGATTTATGAGCATGAGCTCCTCGGTCTTCACCACCCGGTATATCATAGATATAATAAATTCGTTTTATATTAAAGGGGATATTAAAATCATTTTCAACCACAGTTATGTTCCCTTGCCTATTATGAATTTTGGGAAGATATAAAATTGAGCAATCATAAACAGTGTTTTTATTACTAATCATGTTTAACCAAAGCTAAAAATTCTTCAAAATTTCTAATATAATCATGTTCGTCATATTTACTGCTCGATAATATTAAACAAAGTGAATTTGTGGAAAAATTTTCTAATTTTCTCCAGTTTAACTTTGGGATATATAAACCATAATATGAACGATTCAATGAAAATTTTATATCTTCTTTCCCGTTATTTAAATATACATCAAAACTTCCGGATAATGCAATTATAAATTCATCTTGAGTCCTGTAAGCGTGTTCTCCTCGCTTTTCACCACCAGGAACATCATAAATCCAATATGCTCGTTTAATTTCAAAGGGTATTTGTTTTGTTTGTTCAACAAAAGATAAATTTCCGCGTATATCTTCTATTTTTGGCAAATTAATAATAGTAGCTTTATTAAGGGTATTCATAACAATGCAAAACTAAAAAATATTTGAATTAAGAAAAAAATTATAAACAAAATATGTAATATAATTTACGTTTTTTTTAATTTAAATGCTAATTTTATGGTATAATTTTCAAAAAAACCGTAATTTGTGATTAATAAAACTTGAGACTTAATATGTCGGATAATTATCAAATTGGGTATAATTACTTTGTAAAAGAGGACTATAATAATGCAATCAAATATTTTTTAGAGGTCGCTGATAATGGGAAAAAAACTAAAATTGCTTATTATTTAGGTTACAGTTTATTTCAAGTCGGAGAATTTTTAAAGAGTAAAGAGTATTCAGAAATATTTTTTAGTTGCGAGCCGTTAAATCCAATTAATACAAAAGTTTTGATACTTTCTTGCATCAGTTTAGGGGATATTGAGAATGCAAAGAAGTATGCGAATAATTATATGCAAATATCTCAAAATCCGGATGAAGATATAATTAGATTGTATGAAAAACTTAATAATAAGGAATATTTCTCGGAATTTGAATTTCCAAAACTAAATATACTCTTTTTACAAGAGAGTGTAGGAATTAGATGCTATAAATTTGCTAAAGCATTAAAAAGTAAAGGACATAAAATCACAGTATTGTATGTTAATAAAAAGGCTAGTGATACATATAAAGGTTTGGATGATTCAATATTTGAAGACTGTATTAGGATTAATGATGTTCAACAGATTGGAAATATTTGTAAAAATTATGATATAATTCAATGTCATAATGAACCTGACTACCTGACTCTTACTGCATTATCAAGCAACAGACCTGTTATTCATGATACGGCAGATCTTATTTCTTTAAGAGATGTTGAAAACTCAAATGCAAGATTCTTTGAAGGATTGGCAAATAAATTAGCTAATGGAAGGATATATTCTACTATTTACCAACGAACTGAAGCAGAATATTTGTATGAATTAAAATCCCCTTCATTAATTTTTGGAAATTATATTTCCGAAAATGATAAGCCTAAATCTTTCTTGCCGAAATTATCTCATTCGGATAATCGAATTCATATTGTTTATCAGGGAAGTATAAGCCTATATAAGCATAGAAATTTTATTGATATATTTATTACATTGGTTAAGCAGGGGTTAATTATTCATATATATCCGGTAATTTTTAACAAAGAATTAGCTGATTTTTTTAACGAAATACCAAATATTAATTATTATGATCCAATTACTCCAAGTTATTTGCTAACTGAATTGACGAAGTATGATGTTGGAATTATTCCCTGGAATTTAGAACTTGGTCAGAAAAGATTTTTGGATTCAACTATTGCTAATAAGCTGTATGAATATTTAGCTGCCGGGTTACCCGTGATTACTTCAGATGTTAAATCATATAGAGAATACTTTGCTTCTAATTCGGTTGGGTGCGTTTTTGAAAATTTTGAAAATATTACGGATAGATTGAGAGCATTAGTATTGATGAGCAAAAAAACTGATTTGACAAAATACTCATTATCCTATGAAAGTGAGATATATAGACTTGAGAAGTTTTATTTTGATGTTATCAAAGAGTTTAGTAAGAGGGCTATAGAAACTTCTGATCTTTTGTTGTTGAACAAATTAAAGAATAGTAAATTCCTACCTTCAAAAGGACAAATAAGGGATAATAATCATTTTAAACAAATAAAAAATGTATTATTTTTAGTTCAAGTTGTTGAAAATATTGGAGGTGGAGCTTTAACACTCAAAGAAATTATTGAAGAGTTTCGTTCGCGAGGTAATAAAGTATTTCTATTTACGTCTGAGATATCTCCGAATGATTTGGTGGAAATCAGTAATTCGGTTGATAAAGTTTTTCTTTCTGAATTATTAAAGATTAATACTTTACCAAAGATTGAGGAAATAAATAATCTGAATAAAGTTTTAGCAGAATTTATAAAAGAAAATAATATAGAACTTATTATTTCCTTTCCGTTTTTTATGACTTTTTTCATAAAGTATCCTGTTAAGGTAATCTATTATTTGACTTACGAACCAAATTTTTCGGGTGAATATTTAAATATTAAAAAAGAATTTATACTAAACAACGCGTCAAAATTATTGTTCATTAATAAACCGGGAATTAATCTTTTAAAAAGTTATTTTGATAGTGATGTGTCAGATATAATGTTTGATTTTATTGGAATACCGATAAAAGATTTTAAAGAATTGCTTAAAATAGAAAAGTCAGGTTATTTTAAGAACGGAGTGCTGTCAATATTAATAATAAGTAGGCTGGCTCCGACTAAAAGCTATATATTAAATGTTGTAGAAGATGTTTGCAAATTGATTAGAATTGGATATGCAATTGAACTAACAATTATTGGTGAAGGTGTGTTAAAGGATCTAATCAATATTATTGTATCATATTATGGTGTAAATGAAAATATCAAAATTAAAGATGCAATGTATCCATTAAAATATGCTGATTTGGAGTGCTTTGATATTTCTATTGCAACAGGCACAACGTCAATTATTACTTCGGCACTAGGAATACCAACACTAATGGCTATGCCTACATTATGGTTTGAATATTTTGGATATTTTAGCGGATACGCAGGTTCAGTCGGGATAGTAGGATATGATTATGATTATTTTGAAGATTCTTTAACACCGAATAACCAAAAATATACTTATTTCGAATTTATTAAAAGTATATTTGAACGCGACAATGTAACAAGTTATTTAAAAATGTTATCTGAAATCAGTAAACAATATTGTTGGAGATATGAAAATTTATTTGATAGAACAAAGATTGTGGATAGTATAATATCTTACAGTGAAGATCAAGAAGATAAAAAAAATACAACTGGCTAATATTATACAAATATCCTGATGATTTGTAAAAATAGATGATAAAACTGCTTATTTTTTTTGGCAAAAAATTTGATATATTTAAATAATTTAAAAGAATTTTGTATGAATATTAATTTTGATGTAAATGAATTACTAAATACTAAAAATGCGGTTAATAATTTTAGAACCGAAAAGCCGATTGATATTATTTTTCTGACTTTTAATCGACTTAATTATTTTATTCATACACTTTCTGCCCTTGTAAAAAATACACGATATCCTTACAACATCATTATTGTTGATAATAATAGTGATAATGAAACTATAAAATTTATTAGAGATAACGAATTATTATTTGATAAGATTATTTATAATAAATCAAACGAGTGGACCTCGGCATTTCAAAAAGGAATTGACATTTCTTCTTCAGATCCATTTATCGTTAGTGATCCGGATATTCTAGTGCCTGATTTAGTCGGAAAATGTTGGCTTGAAACTGTGATTGATTTACATTTGAAACATTCTGATATCGGGTTATTAGCATTAAATTTAGATGACGTAAATAAACCGGGAAAACTGCCTGCTGTTTATCTGGGTGATAAACAAGAATATAATCAAGAAATTACTTTAAGTAATGTAGGTACTGTTTTTCAATCAATAAAAAGAAAATATTTTAATTTTAATTATGTAACAGATTGGGAATCTTGTTCTAGAATAAGAAACAACGGCGGTAAAGTAGGCTTTGTAAATAATATTAAAGCCTATCACTTGGGCTGGAATGAAGAATCTGATTATCCTGATTATTTAGTAGATAAATACTCGTATTTTAAAGAAAAATACGGTGTGGATACTTATTTATATTATTTGTCGGATAAAAAAATAATTGAGAAAATTTCTAGAAGGGCTAGTTCTTATTTTAGTAATTCTAGACCCGAAGTTCAACAATTTGTGAATTATAACTCTAAAACAATTTTAGATGTTGGATGTGCTGCCGGTTTTTTAGGTTATGCATTAAAAATGAAAAACAATGCGGAAGTTTGGGGTGTTGAAATTAATAAGGATGTTGCTGAAAAAGCGCTACATAAAATTGATAGAGTAATTGTTAAACCGATTGAAGAAGCAATTTATGAATTACCGGATAATTACTTTGATACAATTGTGTGTGCCGATGTTCTTGAGCATTTAGTAGATCCTGAGACTGTTTTAGTAAAATTAAAAGAGAAATTGAAATTAACCGGTGAAATTATTATTAGTTTGCCGAATATTATGCATTTTTCTGTAGTGTTGGATTTACTAAACGGCAATTTTAATTATGCCGAAGCCGGTATTTTGGATAAAACCCATTTGCGTTTTTTTACTAAAAGTAGTATCGATAAAATGCTAGAAAGATGTGGTTTTCAAGAGATTTTGAAACACTATGCAATTCTCTCCGAGGAAATTAAGTATCCTGAAAAATTTTTAACTGCGCTTAAAGAAATTGGAATCGATGAGAAACGATTTGATGAAGAAAGTAAAGTGTATCAATATATTTATAAAATAGTGAAAAAGGAGAAGCCGTTAGCTACAATAATAATTCCGTTTGTTAATAATTCGGAATCAACCTTAGTAACTGTTCATAGCGCTGTTAAAAATTGCTCGGTTAATGTGAAAATCTTATTAGTTGATGACGGAAGCAGTATTGACGAATTTGAAAAAGTAGCAGACGGAATAAAAGATATTGATAATGTGAAGCTTGTTAAAAATATTTATGAACATGGTTTTGCAAGTGCTATTAATAGGGGTTTGGTTGAAGTTGAAACAGATTATATTATTTTGGCAAACAATGATATAGTAGTTACTCCCGGCTCTGTAGAAAGGTTTATACAATTAGCAAATACTAAAGAAATCGGAATTATCGGATGTATGTCTAATAATGCTAGCGGATTTCAACAAGTGGAAAAATGTGACTATAATAGTATTGAAGAAATGTATGAATTTGCAAAAAAAAATAGTGAAAGCTTTAAATTTAATTTTATTAACTTTCCGAGAGTTGCTTTCTTTTTTACACTAATTAAAAATGAAATTATAGAAAAGATTGGTGGTTTAGATGAAAGATTTAACCCCGGAAATTTTGAAGACGATGATTTTTGTTTAAGAAGTAATATTGCTGGCTTTAAAACAGTTATAGCGCAAGATGTTTTTATTCATCACTATGGCTCAAAAAGTTTTAGAGAATCAGGGTTTGATAAATATAAAGAATTATTAGAAAAAAATGAAAATAAATTTGTTAATAAATGGGGTGCAAAGCCCATGGATATTTGGCAAAATAAATCCGGTGTAAAGTCCAGAGAATTATTCTATCCAATAAATAAAGATAAGAGTATTGAATATTTAAATAAAGCACTAATAGATATTAATCAAAATGAATTAAATTTAGCTATATTTAACTTACAAAATTTATTAAATTATTGTAAAGAAAAAGGTTTAAACAAAGTAGACGATATAAGTTTAAACGAAATTAATTTTTTATTGGAAAACGTAAAAAAACAAATTGGAAATTAATAAAAAAATATAAATTCTGGAGGAAAAATGTCTCAATTTGAACAATTGTTTAAAGAGGCTCATAATTATTATAAGTTGCAAAATTATGAAAACGCATTAGAAAAATTAGAAAAAGCAGAAAAAGTGTTTACACAAACCGATAATAACGGACTTAATTTAGAGGATTTATTAATTTTTAAGGGGGGATTGCTTTATACTATCGGCGATTTTGAAAAAGCCCAAGATACATTTGAACAAGTTTTACAAAACAATACAAAATCCATTGAAGCTTGTATTGGTATCGGGAAAGTATATTATACTGCTGGTATGTTTAAAGAAGCAAAAACAATGTTTGAATGGGCTTGCAATATAAACGCTGAAGATCAAAATGCAATTTCATATTTAGCAATTGTAAATAATTTATTGGGACATGCCCCAGACCATAATTCTTTATTAATAGAAGACGAAGAAGAACCGATTAAAGAAAGAAGAGACTTTAATGAATTGTTTGATGCATCATATGAACTATTTCTAGATAATAAATTTAGTAATGCTTTAAGTGAAGTTGAAAAATTAGAGCAATCCTTTATTGAAGACACTAAAATGTTAAAAGGGAACATCTATTTGGCAACTGAAAACTATGATAACTGTAAACTTGAATTTGAAGAAGTTATTAAAGTTAATCCTAAATCAGTTGCAGCTTATAATGGGTTAGCAAAGATGTATATCGGGAAAAATATGTTCAAAGAAGCAAAAGCGATGTATGAATTTGCTTTGAAGATAGCTCCGGATGATAGTTTCGCGACAATGGGACTTGCAGAAGTAAACGAGAAATTAGGGTTTAGTCCGGTTCATAGTTTTTATGTATTTTTGACTGATAAAAAACTTTCTGAAGAAGTTAACGAATACTTAGAAAAGGCGTTTTATCTTTTTACGGATAAAAAGCATAATGAATGTATTGAACAATTAACTTATGCAGAAAAACTTGTAAAAACTTCTAATGAAGAAAAGAAAAACGAATCTTTAAGTAGTATCCTAAATTTTAAGGGATTTAATTTTTTAGCACTCTCACAGTTGGATGAAGCTAAAAACACTTTTGAGTTCTCACTTAGATTAAATCCCGGAAGCTCGCAAGCATGTGCGGGGTTAGGAGAATATTTCTATCTAACAGAACAGGATAAAGAAGCAAAAACAATGTTTGAATGGGCGGTTAAAAATAATCCGGATAATCTTTTTGCCGTTCAAGGACTTGCTAAAGTAAACAGATTGTTCGATTATCCTTTAGATCATAGTTCGTTAAATTTGGGTATTCCTGAAGAAATTAATGACGAATTTGTTAAATTAGTTACGGATGCTTATTCATATTTCGATAAAAAACAATTTAAATTAGCAATTGATTTAATCGAAAAAGCTATAAAATTAATTATCGGGGCTGTAGATGAAATAAAAGCGAGACCTCAATTGGTTAGCCTAACAAATTTTAAGGGATTTAATTTTTTGAGCTTGGGAGAAAATAAATTGGCAAAAGAATGTTTTGAGTTCTCATTGGAAGCAAATCCAAGTTCTTCACAAGCATCTGCCGGTTTGGGTGAAATACTGTTTTTAGAAGGAAAGGATCAACAAGCAAAAACAATGTTTGAATATGCATTAAAATATGAACCTCGTAATACTTTCGCAATTGCGGGATTAAAGAAAGTAAATAACTCATTGGGTTTGCCTGAAAATGATAATTCTTTAACACCCAAAAATAAAAAAGAAAAGAGCGAAAAAATTGGAAATCTGATAGATGAAGCATACAAATTTTTCAACGAAAAGAAATATTCGGATATCATTCCGCTATTAGATGAAGCCGAAAAATTAGTAGAAGAAAACTTTAGCAGAGAAGAAAATTATGAAACTGTTACAAGAATAAATAACTTCAAGGGTTTTGCTTTATTAGCTCTTGTGGAAGAAGAAAAAGCTAAAGTTTGTTTTGAAAAAGCGTTACAACTTTCACCAAATTCTTCACAAGCTTGTGCAGGACTGGCAGAAGTGTTTTTCTTAGAAGGGAAAGATGAAGAATCAAAAGTTATGTTCGAATGGGCATTGAAAAATAATTCCAAAAATAATTACGCCATAGCCGGGTTAAAAAAGGTTAACGATGCTTTAGGACTAGCTGAAGACCATAATTCATTAGCGGAATAATATTTATATGTCCTATAATAGGAAAGTTCTATCGTTATGCATGATTGTAAAAAACGAAGAGAAGTATATTGAGGATTGTCTTAAATCCGTTGACGGTGTAGTTGATGAAATAGTAATAGTAGATACAGGCTCTACAGATAATACAATTGCTATAGCGAAAAAATTTAACGCTAAGGTATATACTTTTACTTGGATAAATGATTTTTCTGCTGCCCGAAACTATGCTTTAAAGCAATGTACGGGCAGTTGGATTTTGTATCTGGATGCAGATGAGCGACTAAAAAAAGAAAGTAAAAATGAACTGAGAGAAATAATTTGTACTTCTGAAAAAACTGCTGTATTTTGCGGAGTTATTAGCAATGACGGAAAAGGGAGTACCTCTAATATCATGTCATATGTAAGGTTATTTAGCAATCACGAAAATATTAAATTTATTGGTGCTGTTCACGAACAAATTGCTCCTTCATTAAAAGAAAATCTATATAAGTTTATTTATTCAAATATAAAAATAATTCATGAGGGTTATGAAATATCTGATGAAAAACTGAACGAAAAGGCAAAGCGTAATTTAAATATATTGCTTAACGATTTTGCCCTTGAACCCACAGGATATAAAGCTTATCATTTAGGGGTTTCATATGTTGTTCTAAATGAATTTGATAAAGCAATTACTTATTTTATTGAAGCTATAAAAGACAGAACACTTGAACCAAATCACCTTTCACATTGCTATAGATATTTATCTGCTTATGAGTTAAACATTACTAAAAACCTAGATAGAGCACTGTATTTCGCTCTTGAAGGATTAAAATATAATGAAAAACAACCTCTTCTAAATATTATTATTAGTAGTATTTATTTATATAAAGGGGATTTCAAAAATAGTGAAAAATATTGTAGATTTGCTTATGAATACAATTATTCACTAACAAATTCTCAGTCCGCTTTTTTTGATATTATTGTAGAGGAAAAAGCGATTCTGCAGCATATACTAAATATTGCTTCCTTAACCGCAAATAAAAAACTATTTAATGACTATTTCCCAAAATTAAATATTTTTGAAGTGGAAGCAAATTGGAAAGATTTATTTACACTTTTTAACAGTGTCTTTAATAACCTGGATGTTCCGGAAAATTTGGTAAAAGAGATAAATAGATTTATGAAGAATGATTATTTGGATTCTCTTTTAGCATTGCTTCAGATATATCAAAACATTAGCTTGCGTATTGAAATATTAAAAGTATTAGAAAACAAGTTTAATAATAAAAGTGGTTTGTTTAATTTGCTCGCAGAGTCTTCTCTTTCTTTGGGAGATATAGAACACGCCGTAGAGAGTTTTGAAAAATCTTACAAACTGGATAAAAACAATCCAAATGTTATTAATGTATTAATTACGCTTTATTTTAAACTAAATAAATTAAATAAATTAAATGATTTATTAGGGGAGGCTTTAAATGTTTTTAAAAGTGAGCCTGGAATTTATAATAAACTTAATCAACTAAAATCTAAATTGAGCAATTTAATAAAATAAATGCAGACCGATGACGAGTTATTAAAAATAATAGATAAACTTAAAAACTCTGAAGATAAAGAGGCAAGGGAATTATTTTATACAATATCAGAAAGCACTTTGACTTTTGATGTAATAGAAAAATTTTTGCAATATTTAGATGAAATATCTGATTATAGAACTAAAATCAGTTTTTTAGAATATCTGCTTAAATATCATAATGACCCGGAAATTTATTGCATGTTAGGTCATACCTATAAAAAAATTAGTAATTATGAAAATGCAAAATTCTATTATGATAAAGCTATTTCTTTGGACCCTAATAATTTTATATATTATTACAATAAGGGTATATTACTATACGAAGAGGGAGATTATAGTCAAGCTTTAGCATGTTTTACCGAAAGTTCTTTATGCAATAAAAATGTTGATTTAGTGTTTTATAATCTTGGAAATACCTATACAAAACTTAATGATTTCATTAATGCCATTAAAAGTTATAAAATGGCAATAGAATTAAATAATAAATTTTCAGAAGCATATTTTAACCTAGGGGTGACTTACGAACATATTAAACTTCCGGCAGAAGCCTTAAAATGTTATGAACAGGCGAGTTTAATTGAGCCGGGAAATCCGTCATATGGTTGGAATAAAAGTTTGATGCTATTGTATTTACAGCGTTATAACGAAGGTTTTATAGAGTATGAAAATAGATTAAAAAAACGCAATTACAAATATCATTTAAAAGGGAAAAGGTATAAAGGAGAAGACCTAAATGATAAAACATTATTAATATATACCGAACAAGGTTTTGGTGATGCGCTTTTATTTATTCGTTTGTTACCTCTTCTTAGAAAATTTAATGTAAAAATTATATTGTTTACTCATAACAGGTTGATAAGATTGTTTGAGGCAAATAACTTTGCCGACGAGTACTATGATTTAAACGGTTTATTAGACACTAAAATAAAATATGATTATTTTGCGTCTTTATTAAGTTTACCGGCAATATTGAATATTTCCCCTTTTAATTATTGCAACAATTGCAGCTATATTGAATTAAAAAATGATAGCGAATTCCAAATAAATTTTGATGATTCAAAATTAAATATCGGAATTGTATGGAAAGGAAATCCGGAACCTAAGGCGAATAGAATTAGGCATACTGAATTAAAGAATTTTAATAGAATCAGTAATATCTCAAATATAAAATTATATTCGTTTCAATTAGATGCAAAGGACGAAATAACAAATTGTGGTTTTCAATTAACCGATATGTCGGAACATATTAACGATTTTTATGATACAGCTAAATATTTGCAAAAAATGGATTTGATTGTTACTATTGATACCGCAATACTTCATTTAGCAGGTAGTATGGGCAAAAAAACCATTGCGTTAATTCCAAACAGATTAGATTGGCGGTGGAATGAGAGAGATGAGTATAGTTTATTATATCCAAATGTGAAGATAATAAGGCAATCCGTTGATTATGAATGGGATTCGGCTTTTGATGAATTAGAGACCGAAATTTTAGATATATTTAACAATAACCAAAAAAAAGAAGTTGATTTAGTAGAAAATCTCGAAACCCTCGAAGAAAACGCAACCAAATATTTTAATGCAGGTAAATACCAAGAAGCCATTGAATTATTTAATGAATTAATAATAAAGTTTCCAAACGATAAACGTATAATTAACAATAGAGGATTAGCATATCAAAAATCCGGAATGTATGATAATGCTATTTGTGATTATAAAAAAGCAATTGAACTTGATGATGTTTATACAACTGCCCGTACTAATTTAGTGGCGCTATTGTTAGAGTTGGATGACTTTTCCGAATGTGAAAAAGAATTAACTTCTTTAATTGAAAAAAGCGGTTACAACAAGGAAACACTTTTTCTAAGTGCCTTTTTTTTCCATAAAACACACAAGTATGATGAAGCAGAAAAAATTTATTTAAAATTGCGAGAAGATTATGAAGATGATTTGACAATTGCAATGAATTTGGGAATGCTTTATAATACTATCGGACATTATGTAAAAGCGGCTAACATTTTTATTGAGACCTCGCAGAAGTACCCCAATACTCCTGAACTATATTTTCATTTGGGGAATGTTTATGCAAATTACGAAGAATATGAAAGAGCAATTAATTGGTATCTAAAAGCCATACAGCTAAATAACAAATATTTAGATGCTTATTTAAATTTGGGGAATGCTTATTTCAATCTAAGGCGATTACAAGATGCCTTAACGCTATATAACCAATTACTCGGTTTTGGATTTATTGATTATAGAATATATCAAAATATCGGCATTATATACTACGAACTAAAAAAATACAAATTAGCAGAAGATAATTTTGAAAAAGCATTTAAAATGGAAAATAAGTCTGCCGAATTGTTTTTAGGATATGCCGAAACACTTTTAATGATGGGAAAATATAAAAAAGGATGGGAATATTATAGAAAAAGAGTTTACAAGGATATAAACCTTTATCCTTATATCAATAAAATACCGGAACATAAAACATTCGGGAAAAATTCTAAAATTCTTATTGCAGGTGAACAGGGTATCGGGGATAATATAATGTTCGGAAGATATCTTATCCCTTTTTCAAAAGAATATAACTTTACTTTTTTAATTAGAAAAGATTTATATAACTTTTTTCAGCTTGCGCTTAGGGATTATCCTATAAAAGTTTCGATGGCTGAAAATATAATAAATTATGATTATGTGATCCCGCTATTAAATTTGCCTGAATTGTTTGAAACCTCAGAAGACAATATTCCACAAACTTTTTATTCATTTAATTTATTTGACTCCAAATATGAGAATAAAAAAGAAACTGATAGCACGATAAAAATTGGTGTTTGTTGGAAAGGAAAGAAGATCCCTTTTCATAATAGAAAGCGGCATCTTTCACTTAAGAAAATATTAAAACTTATTTCCGGTATAGACCACATCAAAGCTGAATGGTTAAATCTTCAGTATGAATTAACAGAATCAGAAAAAGAATTGTGTGAAAATTATAATATCGAAAACAGTGTTGAAGGGAATGAAGATATCATTGCAACTTTACAAGTCATTTCTAATTTAGATGTTGTAATAACAGTGGATACTGCGATAGCACATATAGCAGGAACTTTAGGAAAATTGACTTATTTATTGCTTTGTTATAGTCCGGATTGGCGGTGGGGTTATGAAGGTGATAACACAAATTGGTATCCTTCAATTAAAATATTTAGACAAAATGAACTTGATAACTGGGAAAACGTTTTAAATGAAGTGAACTTAGAATTAAAGAACTTTTTGCATAATCGGAAAAATTTGAATGTTAATAGGTGAAATAGCTGCACTCTTTACTGCGGTGCTTTGGTCAGGGTCGGCAATTGCCTTCTCCGAAGCATCTAAGCTTGTTGGGTCTTCTTTAGTAAATATTACAAGAATGGTTTTAGGACTTTTCTTTTTGGCAATAACAATTATTGTTCTTAATATAGATATTAGTATCTCGGTAGAACAATATTATTTACTAATAATTAGCGGTATTATCGGTATTGCATTCGGGGATGCTTTTTTATTCAAATCTTTGGAAATGATAGGCGCAAGAATAAGCATGCTTTTAATGGCGGTTTCGCCTATTATTGCTGCAGTGTTAGCATTCATTTTTTTAGGAGAAAATATTTCAACTTGGGGTGTAGTCGGAATCGTAATTACTTTTATAGGTATTTTATTGGTTCTACTTCAAAAAAGCGAATCGAATATAAAAGGTAAAAACAACATGACAGGTATTATATTTGCCTTACTTGCCGCATTGGGACAAGGCGGAGGGTTAATATTTGCAAAACTTGCTTTTAATAGAGGTGAGATAAATGGCTTTTTTGCCACGTTCATTCGTTTGGCAGCGGCGTTTATTGTTTTTTATCCTATATTAAGATTTAGTAATAGACTTAAAAATCCGATTGAAAAACTTAAAAAAAATAAAAGAGGATTCGTTTTTTCTTCAATCGGTGCGTTTATTGGTCCATATTTGGGAATTACCATGAGTTTGATTGCAGTAAAAAATGCATATGTTGGAATAGCATCCACGCTTATGTCAACAGTTCCCGTAATAATGTTACCAATAGTATATTTTTACTATAAAGAAAAGTTATCTTTAAGTTCAATTTTTGGTGCAATTATAACCGTATTGGGAATTTCTGTATTATTTTTAAAAAACTAATTGACATTTAGAAAAGATTTATATATTTTAAAATTAGCGTGATATATTTTATAATGCGCAGAGAGGAAATAATATTGAGGTATTTATTATGAGTAGGAGTTTGAGTTTTACGGCAGCAGAGGAGCAGTTAGTAAAACAATTATACAAGGAATTAAAAATTGCTTTGCAAAGTTTTAGTGCTGAAGAGTATCAAAGAATCTTTGCTGATGCATCTAAGGAGTCGGTAAAATCTACTATAAAATCTAAAACCGAGCTTGCTAAACGTCTTAAGTTTATGGCTGTAAATGTTTATGATAGATATAAAACTAAAGGACTAAAGAGCGCAGCGTCAGAAGATTTTGAAACAGTAAAAAACACGATTGAAACATTGCCTGCAAAAATTAACGATATCTATTATGATTTTTGTATTGCAAGCAAAGAGGAAAAAGTTGAAATTCTTGCCGGGTTAATATTATACGCTTCAATTGCATTTGCTGTCGGCGGAGGAATTGATTTTGAAGGGGGCATCCCTGATTTGGATATTGCCATAGCGGGAATTGAATCTCATCGAAATATCTTTACCCATTCAATTTTAGTCGGATTAGCCAGCGAATTTGTTTTGCGTTTTGCTTATGGTGTGTTAGAAAAAGTTTTTATTAGATTACCGCAGCCCCATCATTTTTTATGGGATAGAGTAGGTGGTTTTTTGCAAAGAAACAAAAGCAATTCCATCTCTGCAATCTGGGTAGGGATAGGAATACATCTTATTCAAGATGCCGGATTGTTTGCATCATCCACAAAACCTTATGTAGGTATGCCGGTAAGTATGCCAATTGAATTTCATCAAGGGATATTCGCTGCTAACGGGGTTGCTTCTACAATTATCGGAGTCGGTTCAAAATAAAGTGATTTCCAAGATAATTGTTGTGGAGTTACTTCAGAAAAAACTTATAAAATTTAGACGAATTTTACTGCGATAAAAATTTCTTGCAAAATAGTGATCTGGTTGATGTTGTCATAGTATTTAACGGTAAACCTGCGTTAATTTATAATTCTGTTAATAAGATAAGACCTAATATTGGACTAAACCCAAGAGTATTTAATCGATTAATTAAAAATTTACCTGAATGCAAATATTATTTCTTAATGCATGATGTCCAACATTTTTCAAAAGAAAATTGCGCGATACTTTTTTACGAGATAATTAAACCTAAAAAGAGAATTTATATTTGGAAAAGTTTATTTCAAACTAATGATGTTTTTGTACAAATAAATTATTTACCGATTTTGTAGATTATAGAGCAGAAAGAGATAAAATTACTCATCTTATCTAAGGTTATTCCGGGCATTTTAACCATAAAGTAATTAAAGCACAATTGGAAGTAGACGAGGGCAATAAAACAGTAGAGCAAAATACGCCAATGTTTAGAAAGATTCAAAGGTTTAATTATGTACAAATGGGTTTTAACTTTTTGCAGTTACCTCCGGGATACGGGCAGTATTTATTGCATAAATAATTCTACCTTTTGAAACGTTTTGTTTAATATTATCGTTTAAATTTTGTTATATTAATTATTACTTTACAAAAATATTGAAACTATTATGACACCGCTTATATTAATTATTATCGGTCTATTAATTGTTCTTATCGGATTGTGGATAATCCACCCCAAACACGGATTCGTGAGTATTTGGAAGAAATATAAAAAGAATACCGATCGAGTTCTTTTAGAAGATTCGTTAAAACACTTATTTGATTCCGATTATAGAGGCTTAAAATCCACAGTACAAAGTTTAGCCGGTTATTTGAACGTTAATTTAAACAAAGCCACTTCAGTTGTATCTGATTTAGAAAAAACTAAACTTGTAGTTACAAGTAATGACGAAGTTAACCTAACGGAAGACGGGAAAACTCAGGCTGTTAGAATGGTAAGAATGCACAGGGTTTTTGAAAGGTATCTTTCGGAAAAAAGTGGCTTAAAAGAGCATGAATGGCACCAAGAAGCTGAACACGCCGAACATAATTTAACTTTTGATCAAATAAATAAAATTGCCGCAGAAATTGGAAATCCGCTATTTGACCCTCACGGAGATCCGATTCCCACAGCCGAGGGTGTGTTCCCTCAACTGCAAGGTGTTTCGCTTCGCTCTTTACAGAAAGGAGATATTGGTGTTGTTACTCATATTGAAGATGAACCGGAAGAAGTATTTGCCCAAATTACAGCACTTGGTATTTATCCGGGGTCACAAATTAAAATAATTGATGCGGATAATGTAAAAATAAGATTTGTTGTAAACGGAGATGAAGCGGTATTAGCGCCTGTTCTAGCTCAAAATGTATCAGTTATTCAAGACAATTCAATTAAACAGAGAAAAAAATATAAAACGTTGCAGATGCTTAAAAACGGGGAAGAAGCCTATATAGCAGGAATTTCTCCGGCATTACGCGGTATTCAAAGACGAAGACTTATGGATTTCGGAATTGTTACAGGTACTAAGATTAGAGCTGAGCTTGAAAGCTTGAACGGTGATCCTAAAGGGTATTTTGTACGCGGTACAACTGTTGCCTTAAGAAATAAACAAGCTGAAAATATTTTTATTCAAGATACGCCGATTGAGGATATAAATGACAAATAAATGTGAAACGTGCCCTGTGCATAATTTGGGAAATCTCACTAAGCTTGGAATTGATATGACCGATAGCGATTTTGTTATTGCGTTAGCGGGAAACCCCAATACTGGTAAAAGTACGGTTTTTAATAATTTAACCGGTTTAAAACAACATACGGGTAACTGGCCCGGTAAAACCGTAACGCGAGCAGAAGGGGGATTTATTTATAACGAAAAAAGATTTAAAATTGTTGATTTACCGGGAACATATTCGTTGCTTTCAAC
>JAEXOD010000168.1 GCA_023447335.1 Bacteroidota bacterium | reverse complement strand
GAATTTTAAAGATTTAGGACTGTTAATAATTGACGAGGAACACAGATTTGGTGTAATGGCTAAGGAGAAATTGAGAACAATTAAAGCAGCAGTCGATACATTAACTTTAACTGCTACTCCTATTCCTAGAACATTAAATCTTTCTTTATTAGGGGCAAGAGATTTAAGCATTATTGCAACACCTCCCCCAAATAGGCAACCAATATACACAAAAGTTGCTCCCTTTGATATTATTAAAATTAAAGAATGGGTAAGTTCCGAATTGCGGAGAGGCGGACAAGTATATTTTATCCACGATAGAGTCCAATCTATAGAGAAAATTACATTATATTTAAAAAAACATATACCGGGAATAAATATCGGAATAGCTCACGGTCAAATGAAACCGGCAGATTTAGAAAAAGTGATTTATGAATTTTTAAATAAAAAATACCAAATTCTTGTGGCAACTAAAATTATTGAATCAGGGATTGACATTCCTAACGTTAATACAATAATAATAAATAGAGCCGATAGATTTGGATTAGCCGAGCTTCATCAGTTGCGAGGACGAGTAGGACGTAGCGATAAACAAGCATATGCATTTTTACTGGTTCCCTCAATGGATTCTATTACAAAAAAATCTGTTCGAAGGCTTCAGGCAATTGAAGAGTATACCGAATTAGGAACCGGATTTAATCTTTCCATGAGGGATTTAGAAATTAGAGGAGCCGGGAATTTATTGGGAACCGAACAAAGCGGAGCAATTGATTCGGTTGGTTTTGATATGTATATGAAATTACTTGACGAAGCTGTCGAAGAATTAAAAACCGGCGAGTTTAGCGAACAATTTAAAGATTTACCAAAACACCTCGAGCGTGTTGAAACAAATATTGATACGTACTTTGAATTGGGGCTACCAAAATCCTATATGCCAGAACAAGCAGATAGATTAAGTTTTTATACTGCAATGTTTAGTGTTGTAAAAATAGATGAAATTGAGGAAATTAAAGAAGAAATGATTGATAGATTTGGGAAAATACCACCTCCTGCCCAAAGATTAATTTTAGCAGCAATGCTCCGGTTCTATTCCTCTTTTGCTTTATTCGAAAAAATTATTATACTGAAAAATAAAGTTATTATTTACCTTCCTAAAGGAAGTAATAATACTTATTATACAGAAAAGTTTCCTAAAGTAGCAAATTATATAGTTTCTGTAAATTCTGTAAACACCCAATTTAAAAATGAAAAAGAAACAGTAAAATTAGAAATCTCGCATAAATTTATATCCCCTGAAGAAATACTTAACTTTTTAATTGACTTTTGTATTAAAATTAAGGATATTTTATAATCAATCGAGAATGATATGTTAAAGAACTATAAAAAAATTTTTATTATCGGTTTAATAGGATATGTTTTGGTTAACCTGATTCCTGTTGATAGAACAAACCCACCGATTAAAAATGAACCTGATATGCCTCAAAGAGTAAAAGATATCCTTAAAAATTCTTGTTATGACTGCCACTCAAATGAAGTGAATTACCCTATTTATAGTTATTTAGCCCCTGCTTCTTGGATTATTGCCGGAGATGTTTATAACGGAAGAAGACACTTAAACTTTTCCGAGTGGGATTTAAACAATGAAAAAAAATTGAAAGAAGAAATATGGGAAGAGATTGAAAAAGGAGACATGCCTTTAGCTATTTATACTTTTATGCATCCGAACTCGACTTTGGAACCCGGAGAAAAAAACTCTCTTGAAATTTGGACTAAATACGAAGCAGAATTTTTATTTGATAACATAGAAACGAAAAAAGAGAATAAAAAAGAACCAAATAATAAATATAAAGAATAATGTACTTTGAACATAATTTAGATTCAAATCTCTCCTTACTCCCTTCGGAATATTCAGATGAAATTGCAAAAATAATTACAGAAATAAAGGATAAAACAGAAAGACAAAAATTAGGTCAGTTTTTTACTCCTCTTAAAACCACACAAGAGTTTACCGATTTTTTCAAATTAGAATTTAACAATAATACGGTGAATATATGTGAACCTGCTTGTGGATTAGGAATTTTGTCTTGTTGCTTTATTGAACAGCTTTGTAGTTATAAATCTATAAAATCTATCGAACTTACTTGTTTTGAAATAGATTCATCTATAATTAAATACACTTATAGCATACTAAATAAACTTAAATCATATTGTTCTAATTTTGGAGTATCCTTAAATTTTAATATAATTGAAGAGGATTTTATACTATACTTTAAAAATATTTTTGAGTCGAAAGAAGACGCAAATTTGTTTGATATAATAATTTCTAATCCTCCGTTTTATAAGTTAGAGAATAATGACATACGAGTTAAATTAGCAAGCGACATACTTTACGGATTACCAAATATTTTTTCTATATTTTATTTTTTATCTTCAAAATTAATTAAAAAAGACGGCTATTTAAACTTTTTAATTCCCAGAAGCTTCTGTTCGGGAAGTTTTTTTAAACAGTACAGGGAACATTTTGTCAACCATATTAAATTTGAAAAAATTCACCTTTTTTCTTCTGACGATAAGATTTTTGACAGCCATAGCGTCTTATATGAATTTATTTTCTTACTGTCCGTTAAAACAAAAGTGACAAATGAATACATAATTAATATTTCACATTCCGACAGTGTAAATTCACCCCAAAATGTATCTTTTAATTATAGCTTTAATATCTCGGAAAATATAATTCCTTTACCGACAAATGAGGATGATTTAACAATATTAAAGAAATTCAATTCTTTCCCTTTAAGTTTACGTTCTTTAGGATTTACAGTTAAATATAGCAAACTTATTATAACTAAAGTCGAAAAGATGTTATCAGATATTTTCAAAGACAATACTTACCCGGTAGTTTGGTTGTATAATATTGAATCAACAAAATTTGAATTTCCGTTACAAAGCAAATATCACAACTATATTAATTATTCACCCGAAATTGAACAATATTTAATACCTAATAGAAATTATATTTTTTTTAGAAGATACAATAATGATGATTATATTAGGCGAATAAAAGCAGCAACATATAATAAAGATTTTTTGAAGGCAGACAAATTAGCGATTGATAGGCTGGTAGGAGTAATTTTTAATGATTCGGAGAACTTTCCTATTGAGACTTATTATGGTTTAACCGCATATTTAAATAGTGATACGGTAAATAATTATTTTCGAATGATAAACGGCATAATTAACGTAACCGGCGAAATGATTTTAGATTTACCTTTACCGGCTATTGCCGTTATTAATAAAATTGGTTTTGATATTAAAAACGGCAATAACATAGATGTAGATAAGACAATTAAATAATTATCAATCGTTATTATTTAATTAATTGCATCTTCATGTTTTGACTAAAATTGCCTGCTTGTAAAGTGTAAAAGTATACACCGCTACTTAAATTTTTAGCGTCAAAATTTATATCATAGTTACCCGATTCAAGTTCATCATTAATTAATATTGCAACTTCTTTTCCTGATAGGTCGTATACTTTTAACGTAGTTGATTGTTTTGAAGGTAGACCAAAACTTATTGTAGTAGTCGGATTAAACGGATTCGGATAATTTTGGCATAATTTAAAGGATATTTCCAAATTTTCGAAATTCACTTTAATTGCAGGATAATACTTAAAATCACCGTTATAATCTATTTGTTTTAGTCTATAATAAATTGTTCCGTTTTTGGATTGAATATTTTCATCAACATATGAATAGCGAGTTAAACCGGAAGTTGTAGATGTCCCGTTTACAAAACCGATTGTCCGCCAATCATTAGAATTAAAAGCCCTCTCTATTTCAAAACCATAATTATTCAATTCACTTGCGGTTGTCCAACTCAACAATATATTATTTATATTTTGTATAGCTGATAACGATATTAATTCAACAGGTAAGGGATTAAATATTTCTACAATATTAGAATAGCTTGAAGTTAATTCCGAGTTTTTTGCATAAACTCTATAATAGTGGTTTGTATTTGGTAGAAGCCCCAAAGAATCGATATAATTAACAGAATTAGCCGGCAATTCACAAATTTGTTCAAATGTATTATTTGAGTTTATACTCCTTTCTACAATATAGTTGCTTTCGTTATCGGCATTATCAACCCAGGTTAATGAAACATGTGGATAGGGAGAACTACTAAATGATGCATTTAAATCTGAAGGAGCATTTATTGTCGGTTGTACGATATGTATTGAGAAATTGTTTGCAAAATTCCATTCTGCTTTTTTACTTTCTCCCGTAGCGAATAATGTTTGAATGCCTGTATCTGCAGGTGCTTTATACTTAAAGGTAAATATGTATTTTCCGCCTGAATATGATTTTGGACTAGGTTGTGTAAGCTCTCCGTTTAAGATTTTTAAATTTAAATCATAAGTTGATAAAACACCTGAAGATACAGCTATATCCACTCCGACTTTCGTTCCGGCTCCACCTGAAATAGTAACCTTATATACTCCTGTCTCGTTAGGTTTAAGTGTATTTGGACCCGAAATAACTACATTAATTAAGTTACTCAACGAACCGTGACAATTTTTACAACCATTTGAATTTGTCTTTTTTGTGTATCCGCTTACACCATTCGGATAAGCAACAATTAAATTTGTTAAAAAGAAAAAACTTAGTAAAATTATAACTGTATTCCGAATCATATAATAATTCCTTAAAAGTATAAAAATTTATTTTAAGACATAAAATACTATTTAAATTTCTATTTTCCGAATATTTAATCCGATTATTCAAAAGTTTAAATAATAATTAAAAAATTGTAAACATCTATTATTTTGCTCAAAATTATTTAAGCGAAGGGATTATAAAAATAATTAATCGAAACAATGTAGTTCGAAATTTTTTAAGACTAGAATTACGGCAATTTAAGTTAAAATCTTATATTAATATTAAAATCGAGACTATTTTGAATTTTAAGTCAAAATATAAATCAAACTGTAATCTTCTTTTTCCACTTTTGGATAAAAAAAAGGAAATTATAAATGTTATATTCTTATCATAACAATATAATTTCCCTAAAATTAACTTCTATTAGATTGAAAATAAGATAAAATTTTATCTAACGTCTTTTCAATATAAATTATTTCTTTTCGATTTCTTGAACCTTATTTTTACTTACGTCAAGAACTCCCACCATTAGTCCCAACGTAGTTACAACCGCACCAATAATTTGATACAAAGTAACATTTTTACCAAATAAAAACATAACTAGCGGTAATAAGGCTAAGTAAACATTTGTATAAGGCACCCAATAATGAGCTGCAAATTTTGAAAGTTTAAAAAATCCGAAACTGTAAATATATCCGGTCAAACCAGCAGCAACAACAAATAATATCGGCAACCAATTATTTGGGATTATACTACCGTCAAAAAGTGCAAAAAATCTATGATATTCTGCTTTTTTTAATGCCTCTTTTATATTTTCTTCTTGTATACTGCTTAAATTTTTGGCTATTACATAATCGTTACCCGATTTTGTATAATAACTCTGTAAAACTTCTAAATGCTTACTATCATCGGCTTCTTTTAATTTAACTACAACTCTATTTTCAAATTCCTTTGCTGATACTTTCTCCGGTAAATTAACATTTAAAGCATTACCTAATAACGGGAACAATAAAATTGCCAAAGAAATAAAAGCCATCTTCCATATTTCACGCCACATAACCAATGCATTGGGTCCAACCCCTTTTAATGCAGTTTGTACAGTTTTGTTGTTTAATACTTGTTGACTGCATAAACAACAGTTAATAATAATTATCCAAATTATCGCATTTAAGTCTAATATAGCTTTTGGATCATGATGAACACCCAGCATAACCGGAACGTGAGGAATTGTTAAACCGGCAACTACTAAAAACACACCGATCCAGTGTTCTTTTCTAATTTCCGCGTTAAATAAGAATTTTCCAAAAAACGGTAGGAATGCCAAATAAACATTAACATAAGGTGCAAAAATATGAGGAGAGTAATATCTTGGTAAATAAAAGAATCCTATGTTTTCTATTACACCGGTAAATGCACAAATAACAATCGTTATCATAGAAAGCGTACCGGGCCATAAATATTTTATTTCTTTTCCTTTTATAACTTCAATTGAAACTGCAATAACTGCCCAGGCAAGTTTTGATACTTCACGCCACCAAGTCATCACTCCCGGACTAACACCAACCTCTCTATCACCTACAAACTGTTTCTGGTTTCCCATCCAATTTAGGATATACTGCCCTCCCAAACCACCGTTTATAATCATCAACCAAAGTATTAAAATTATCCATTCCATAACGTCAATAACCCTTAAATTAAATAATTAGAGCGAAAACATTTAAAATATTGATTTTAATTTTAATTTCCAAAAAAATAAATAAGATTCTTTTGCCTTTTTATGGCAATTAGAAATGACCTATTTCTAAAATAAAAAATTCTTTAGGTTTTACTTAACCATAGCTGCTTTTAAAAAATTATAGGAAACTTTAGGATATTTAATAATTTGTTCAAATAACATTCTTAAAAGATATTTCGGGTGTTTTTTTAGAAAATACCAAATATTGCCTGATTCAAATACATATTTGTATTCAAGTCTATTTTTAATTCTTCTAAACTCTTGTGCAGACAAATGTTTTGTTCTTACATTTACTTCCCAACAGTTATAGTCGTTATAATTACTTAAATTAGTAATTAGCCCTTGTTCCAAAAGTTCTTGTCTTAATACAGTTTTTGGATAAGGCGTTAGAGTAAAAAATATAGGTAAAGTAATACCGATTTTTATTGCATACTTATAAGTTTCTACTAAAGATTTTTCATCGTCATCAGGTAACCCGATAATTAATCCGCCTACAACAATAATATCCAAGGCTCTTAGATCTCTTACAACCTGTTCCGTTAAATCCACTTTTAACTGATTATCTTTATGTAAAAACTCTAAACCGGCTTGCGTATTATTTTCAATCCCCAAAAACACGCAAAAAACTCCGGCTTCTTTCATCAGCCTTAATAATTCGCTATTATTACTCAGTCCTTTTACGCTTGCCTGTAACCCAAACTTCAAACCTAACTTTTCTTTTATAATAGCCTTGCAAATTTCCGCAAATCGTTTGCTATCCAGTGTAATATTATCATCTACAAGAAATACTGCCTCGGCACCGTTTTCTTTAGCATCTTTAAGGTCTGCAATAATTCTCTCAATAGAAAACTTTCTAAATGATTTAGAATACATTAATCGAATACTGCAAAAATTACAATCATATGTACATCCTCTGGAAGTTTCTGCAACTTCTGCTTTTAAACCTAACATATGAAAATCGTCTTTTAGTATTCTTGATTTTCTATCCGGCAATTTTAATGTACTTAAGTCAATTAAAGGTGCCTGAGGATTATGAACTACCTCATCTCCTTTTTTATAAGAAATATTATTAACCAACGAAAAATCTTTTTTATTGTAAAGTGCTTCAACCAATTGATTAAAAGCAACTTCTCCTTCTCCCCGCATAATTAAATCAAAATTTTCAGATCCGCTTCTATCAAAAAATTCATCAAACGTAACGGTTGGATGGTATCCGCCGATTAAAGTTACAATTTTACTATCAAACTCTTTCACCATTTTTGCATATCTAAAAACCACCGCTTCCTGAAATATCATTGAACTAAAACCAACTAAATCCGGATGATATGAATTTAATACCTCCATAAAGATTTTATCCGGGTCATTAGCAATTACTAAATCTATTATTTTTACTTCGCAAATTTCTTTATTAAGGTTAGCTGCTATTGAGCTTAACCCTAAATTCGGTACTTTTGCCCATCTATTAAATCCCAAAAGGGTTCTTTGATTTGCCACTAATAAAACATTTATTTTTTTCACTATTTCCGCCAAAATTATTTATTAAATATAGAAATATTTATTTTATTTTCAAAAAGCGTATATTATCTTATTTTTGTATTAAAAATGCTTGTCCTTTATTTTTAATATATTTTTTTGTATAATTAAGTGTTAATAAATTATTAATTGGAATAAACATGACAACTTTACCTCCTCCTAGTGTAAAACAGTTTGGGAATGATACACCGGAAAAAAAAGCATATAACTTAGCAGCTTCCTATGAAAAATATCTACCGATACCAAATGATAGGAATAGATTAGGTTTTAACATTTATAGAAATTTAATAGGTGAAGGCGAAACTCCCGAAGTTATCGTAAAGTCAGGAAAATATCAACTTGAAGGAATAGATAAAGAAGAATTTATTAAAGTATTAAGTGACGGAATCGCTAAATTAAAAGTTTAAATCAGGCATTTTATCACGGTAAAAATTGTAAAAAATTTCCCCTATTTCTTTGGGATTATCTGAGATAATAAAACTCTCAATATCTTTACTTTCGACATAACCAAATTCGTTTTGCACTTTGGTTAACCAATTAATTAACCCGCTCCAATAGACTGTACCTACTAATATCACCGGAACTTTTTTAGTATTATATACTCTTCTTTGAGCAAGAACTGTAAACAACTCGTCTAAGGTACCAAACCCGCCGGGCATTACTACATAGCCGAGAGCAACTTTTGTCATACAAATTTTTCTAAACGAGAAATATTTGAATCTTATATCCTTGTCTCTATCAAGATATTTAGATGAAGGAAACTCTCCCACCATATTTACACCGGCACTACTTCCAAAATTTTCTGCTGCTCCTCTATTGGCAGCTTCCATTAATCCCGGTCCGCCCCCCGTTATAATACCAAAGTTTTTTTCTACCAGTTCGGCTGCAATATTATAAGCAAGCTTATAAAAGAAATCTTCGTCTTTTGCTTTGCTCGCTCCAAATAATACAACACTTGGTTTTATATGTAAAAGTTTGCTTATTCCGTCAAAATAATCTTGTGTATAATCAACAAGTCTATTAAATTCGTCGTTTATTAGTTTACTGCTAAAATTCATTTTTACTCCTCTATTCTGCTCGGTAATTTATTTTTTCATAATCCGGTTTTATAAAGGTGTTATTAACCGGATAATATCGGGCGACAAAAGGGTTGTCATCTTTACGTAAGTTTTGATTAACGACAACATATCTGTTACTTCTTAATGGTCGATCTTCTTCACTTCTTCTTTCTTTTTTTCTTCTATGTTCTTTCTTTGAATACTCTTCACCTACCGAAGTAAGTTTATATTTACTACTAACATCCGGAACTTCCGTCTCTTTCCGTTTTTCTTGAGTCTTTTTTCGTTTTCTTGATTTATCATATTGCTTAGCAGGTATTTTTGTAACTACAGTAGATTCCGTTTTTATTTCAGGAATATCAGTTTTTACAACAAAAACTTTTTTCACAATATTAGATATCAAAACAACAATTATTAAAAACCCTGTTGTATATAAAAGTATTGTAGATATTATCGGTACTAATTCCATAATTTTCGCATATTTAACAAAATTATAAAACAAATATAATGCCAAAGCATTATTATGCGTGAAATGTATCATTTTAATACTATTTATTTAATAATTGTGTATCATTTTAAGATAGTTATTAAAATAAAACACTTTTTTTGTTTTTGCTTTTATTAATCAATATTTTATATTAAATTACTACAATATAATTTAAAATATTTAAAACTTAAAGGTACCAAATTTGAATGTTCTAGATAAAAGCCATTATTTCAGGGGAGTTCTTCTATTAATGCGCAAGGATTTTAAAGTATCCCCGGAAGAAAAAAAGTTTGTTTTTAAACTTGGGAAAACTCTCGGATTTGATAGAGAGTTTGTTGATGATTCAATTAAAGACATTTTATACAACGAATTTATTGACGAAAAACCACCAAAATTTACCGACCCCAAAATTGCCGAATGTTTTATTAAAGACGGAATGAAATTAATTACTGTTGACCATTCTATTGATCCCAATGAAATTAATTTTTTAGAGAAAACGGCACAAGTAAATTTATTGAACCCTGATTGGTTTAATACCGTAATTTTAGATGAAAAGTATAATAAACAAGACGATGACTTGCAATTTGAAATTAATTCTCTTATAGAATAACTGTGTTTTGCGGGCAAAGGAAATAATGTGATTTTTTGTTATATTTAAAATAAAAAAAGGGCTGATATACAACCCCTTCTTATACAGAACACTTATAAAAATTATGCTTTTTTGCCGTATTTTTTCATAAATCTTTCAACTCTACCTGTCGAGTCAATCATTTTCTGCTTGCCGGTAAAAAATGGATGGCATGCAGAGCAGATTTCTAATTTAATCTGACTTGATGTCGAACGGGTCTCAAAAGTATTTCCGCATACGCATGTTACCGTACATTTTCTATAAGCAGGATGAATACCTTTTTTCATTTAAACACATCTCCTAAAAATTAAGACTATAAATTTAATATAATTTTTACTAAAAATCAAATAACTTATTTATTTTGATTTTTATTTGCTGCTTTTTTTAACGAATCCATCCGTGCTTTTAACTGTTTTACGTCTTCTTGTTTGTTTGGTTTTACTAAAAATTCGTCAAACGGATAATAATTATCCCCCTCGCTTACTAACCTTACTCTCGTATTTCCGTTACTAGCGTTTTGGTCGCCGCTTAATACTCTATCCAAATCAACTGATTTTGAATCATCAATAGGAAATTTGTTCTGAGTTTTTGTTACAACATCATTATTTTGAACAACAACCGTATAAGTTTTCTTTTCAACCTTAACCGTATTATTTTGTTTAACCGAACCAATAGCGGCATCATTTAATATTATTTCTTGAATCTGTAAAGTATCATGCGATTCATTACTAGATGAAAGCTTCTTTGGAGTATCAAACAAAAATGCATCGTCATAATTCGATAAATTGAACATAAAGAATATCAGTATTAATGAGACCGTAACGGCAGCCGGCGTAAAAATATACAACCATTTACTAAATGATCGCTTCTCTCTTTGCTCTAAATTACCGTTTTGAATCTTAACCATTAGATTATATTCAAAATTATCCGGTGCATCCACCTTAGGAAGATTTTTTAATAAGTTTATTAATGATGTAAACTCTTTTTCTTGCTTATCGTATAAATTGTTGTTCATAGGCACTACTCTTTATAAATATTTTTTAGGAGCTTCTGAAGTCTTGTTCTTCCTCTATTAATTCGTGATTTAACCGTACCGATTGATAAATTTTTAATTTCTGCTATTTCTTCGTATGAAAATCCTTGTATATCTCGTAAGATAACAACATCTCGGTAAACAGGTCTAACTTTTAACAACGCTTTTTGAATCATCTCATTCTTTATTTTACCATCTAGTATTGCATCCGGCTGTAAAATTGAACTGTCTTCAATTTGTAAAGGCTGTTCATCGCTATCAGTATTACTTAAAGAAAGTATATTTCTTCTTTTTCTTCTTTTTAATTCATTTTTAGCCAAATTTCCGGCAATAGTATAAATCCATGTAGAAAACTTAGCAAATGATTTGTAGGAATCTTTATTCAAGTAAAATTTGATCATAGTTTCTTGAACAATATCCGAACAAACATTTCTATCCCCGACATAACGAAACACATAATTCATTAGCGGGTCTTTATATCGTTTAACTAAAGCTTCGTAATATTCTATCGCGTTAGTTTCTTGAAATTTCGCAATTAGTTCTTCGTCGCTATATTCTGTTATTTTCTTTTCCAATATATTATACTTTTCCGTAATTAAATTGTTTCAAATTTTTTAACGAATATTCTAATAAAATATTCAGTCTCCGTATTCAATTAATTCTTTGGCGGTTTGTAATCCTGTCTCGGTTATTTCTTCACCGCTTAAAAGTTTTGCCACTTCATTCAATCTTTCATTATCATTTAATCTGCGAACAACACTTATTACTCTATTGTTAACAATACTTTTTTCTACAGAAAAATGAGTTTTTGCTAATGCGGCAATTTGCGGTAAATGTGTAATAGCAATTATTTGGTGATATTCAGCCAACTTCTTTAATGCCATACCGACTTTTTGACCTATACGCCCGCTTACGCCGGTATCAATTTCATCAAAAATTAATAAAGGTAAAGATTCATTTTTTGCTAAAGAAGTTTTTAGTGCTAGCATAATTCTACTAATTTCTCCGCCGCTTGCTACCTTGGCTAAAGGTTTTGGTAATTCACCCATGTTTGTAGAAATAAAAAACTCTACTTCATCGTAACCGTTATTATTATAGCTGAATTTTTCGCCGGCTACCAAAATATATCGATCACTGTCGTTAACAAGTCTATTTAAAATCGAAACTTCAAAATTAGAGTAATTTATTCCTAAATATTTTAACGAGTCTTCAATTTCTGTTTTTAAGATTAAACTTCCCTTTTTTCTTTCAATATTTAATTTTTGAGCAAATATTCCGGCATCGCATCTTAAATCTTCAAGCTTAGCGTTTAATGTATTAATTTTATCGCTAAAATTAGATACCAACTCTATCTCGTCTTTAATTTTTTCTTTATATTCCAAAACAGCTTCTATACTACCGCCATATTTCTTTTTTAGACGATTAAAACTACTTAATCGTGCCCTAATTTCTTCAAGTTTGTTTGGATCTAAATCAATTTTACTTAAATAACTTCGAGAAAAATCGGATACATCTTGCACCATTGCCAAAATAGATTCACATTCGCTAATTTTCTCGTTATATCTATCATCTATTTTGGCTAAATCATATAAAAAATTTTTTACCGTATTAAGGTTATCGTAAACCGAATTTTCAGAATCATACAACATGTTAAAAATTGATGAATTTAATTCTGTAAGTTTTTCAGAATTTTCTAAAATTTTCAACTCGTTTATTAATTCCTCTTCTTCTCCTAGGTTTGGATTTATTTCGTTAATTTCTTTTAATTGGAAGTTATATAAATCATATTTTTCTTTAGCCAATGCTTCCTTATTAACTAATAAATCCAATTCGTTTTTAATTTTGTTAATCTCTCCTAATACTTCTCTATAACTCTCTTTTATTTCGTCTGTTTTAAGATATTCATCCAGAAAATCAATATGTCTTTCCGTTCGTAATAAAGATTGATGTTCGTGCTGACCGTGAAGATCAACAAGCAATTCACCTATTTCTTTCAATGTATTAAGATTAATCGGAGTATCATTCAAAAATATTCTATTGGTTCCTTTTAACGAAATTTCTCTTCTTACAATTAATTCATTGTCATAATCAATTTCGTTGTGGTTCAACACTTCAAAAACTTTTTTATTGCCTTTAATATCAAATACGCCTTCAATTATGGCTTTATTAGAATCCCGTCTAACTACCTCAGTATTTGCTCGATCACCCAGTAAAATCCCCATTGCGTCTATTAAAATTGATTTACCGGCACCGGTTTCTCCGGTAATAATATTTAATCCTCGTTCAAATTCAACGGTTATACTTTCAATAAGTGCGTAATCTTTTATGTTGAGAGATTTTAACATTATTTTTGATATCAAAAATTTATTTCAAACTTTAAATTTAAGTTAAAAATTTATTTAATCAAAAAATTTTCTTCTTAATGTATAGACAAAAAAAAGGGCAGACACTACTTTAATTAATTTCGCGTCTGCCCGTTTAACTAGGGGGTGATGTTATTTAATAAGAGTCATCTTCATTGTTTTGCTAAAATCACCGGATTTAATACTATAGAAGTAAATTCCGCTGGAAAGTTTTGATGCATTAAATTTAATTTCATAACTACCTGCTTGTTTAGTTTCATTCATCAAAGTAGCAACTTCATTACCCAAAATATCATATATTTTTAATGTAACTTGCTGTTGTGACGGTAAATTAAAACTAATAGTTGTTTCCGGATTAAACGGATTTGGATAATTTTGACTTAAGCTAAAGTTAGAAGGAATATTTACTTCGTTTTCTACTTCGGTTATTGTTTCGGGAGTTAAACTAACATTTGCAATTGCTGAATACAAATTATTTTCAAAAACTTGAATATTATTAATTTGTGCTTCGTTATAATCGAATTTATTAATAGTTAAACTATAATTATCTACTCCCAAATTACTTAAAGAATAATTACCTTCATTATCAGTAACGGCAGAAGAAATTAATTTTCCGTTTTCGTTAACTGCAACAATTATTGCACCGTTAATTGGGATATTGTTTTCTTCGGAAACCGTTCCCGTTATCATTCCGTTTCCGTTATAAACTCTATTTAATAAAGTAAAATCAATTCCGGTTAATACTGAATTTTCGGTAATTACTAAACTATCTGCCTGATGTCTGTGTAATGCTAAAGTACCGTCATATCTAAAGAACGTCGGTATATAATCAGGGAATGAGCAGGCAAAAACATAATAGTTTCCGGGTAACAAATCAGAAATTAAAAAAGCTCCGGTTGAATCACTTACCGTACTAACCTTAAACGGTCTATGTCCGTCATGCATTCTAAAAGCAGTAACGTTACCTATTATCGGCATACCTAAAGTATCTTTCAACATACCGCTAATTGAATTTGCATAAGGAGTACGTTGTGAAAGTGCAAAATTAACACTGTCCAAACTGGTAGTCATAACTAAAACATCTGCTTCGGGAGCGGTAAGTTTATCATTGTAATATTCGGGCAAATAATTAAAATTCATTGGGTCAGCATAAACAATAATTGTATCGTTTTCTCTTAATTTAATTTTGTAATTTCCTTCGCTATCGGTCATGCAAAATTTAGCTTGATTTAATCCCCTGTTTTGAATTAGTGCTTTTACTTTTGCACGCAAAGGATTTCCGGTTTCGTCAGTTACTTTCCCTTTTACGGTATAAGTAGTAGGAATTACAAACGGAGCTAATGCAATATTTACAGTTAACGGAGTAGATGCAGATACTGTTACGGCAGTTGCATTGTTTATTCGTGTAGCGTTTTCATAATACTCGTATTTATAAAATTGTTTTGCAATATAAATATAATATTCCCCTTCTTTCAGTTCTACGACGTAATTTCCTAAACTATCCGTAACGGTGTTAGTTGAAAAGTGGAAATGATTTGATTTTGGAATAAATACTAATTTTGCATGATTTAAGCCTGCTCCGGTATTTTCATCTGTTACTACACCGCTAACGGTACCGGTTACAACTATAGGCTCTTCAATAGTTACACTAACAGTATCACTGTTTTCGCTTAAAACATTGTTTGATTTAGCGACCACATAGTATTTGTATGTTTTGCCTGTTTGAACAAAAAAATCTTTGAATGTCTTTTTGGGAAATCTGTTTTGAATTTTTATAAACTCTCCGTTTTCATCGGACTGTTTGTAAATTTCGAACACTACTTCGGGAGCTGTTAATTCGTGTTCCCAAGTTAGGTTAACGTTTTTTCTAACTCCCCATTCTTCAACTTGGGCAGTTAAGTTTGTAGGAACGGCAGTTTGTGCCATCATTAAACTACCTACAAACATTAAAAAGAGAAAATATGATAGTCTTTTTTGCATTTAACACCTATTTATTTAGTTTTTGTTTGAATTTTAATTTTAAACAATCCGATTTTAATCTTGGTTTAAAGGGTTTAAACAAAAGTAGTTTATTTTTTTATCAAATTCTTGGGTATTTAGGAATTCTGCAATTATTTGTGATACAGATCACAATTTTAGAAGAATGGCAAACAAAAAACCCGCATATTTCAGCGGGTCATAAATGAAAAATTAATATTTTAATACTTAAATTTCGTGTACAAGCAAACCGTCACGTAACTTTGGTTCAAACCAAGTAGATTTTGGAGGCATTATTTCACCTGCATCAGAAATATTTATTAAGTCATCTACACTTAAAGGATACATCGAAAAAGCTACCGCAGCTTTTCCGTTATTTACAAGTTTCTCTAATTCAGCCGTACCTCTTATTCCGCCGATAAAATCTACATTGTGATCGGTTCTGGGGTCTTTTATTCCGAATACGGGTTCTAATAAATAATTTTGTAAAATACTTACATCCAAATTATCTCCTACATTATCTGCTTCTTTAACATTTTTATTCGGAGTTAATAAGTACCATTCTTTCTCAAAATACATGGAAATAGTTTTACGTTTAGGGGGATTTGGTTCTCCTGTTTTTTCAACAGTAAAGTTTTTACTTATATTTTGCAAAAACTCCTCTCCGGTTTGTTTTAAATCATGTACGACTCTGTTATAGGGCATTATTTTTAATTGTTTTGCCGGAAAAAGAACTGCAAAGAAGTAGTTGTACTCTTCATTTCCGGTATGCAACGGATTATTTTCCTGTTTAACTTTTCTTGCTCGGCTTGCACTTGCTGCTCTATGGTGACCATCTGCAATATATAAAAATTTTACTTTGCCAATTTCTTTCACAACAATGTCTTCATATTTTTCCGGCATAACCCACAAAATATGTTTAATTCCGTCCGGCGCCGTAAAATCATATAAAGGATCTGTTTCCGCAATTGTTTTATTAACAATAACGTCTATTTTTTCAACATCTTTATATGTTAAAAATACAGCTCCCGTTTGTGCTTCGGTAGTTATTATATGGTTTGTTCTATCATCCTCTTTTTCTTTTCTGGTCTTTTCGTGTTTTTTTATTACATCTTTGTCATAATCATCCACGGCAAAAGTAGCTGCAATACCAATTTGTTCTTGCTGTCCCATTATTAATTTGTAAACATAAAAACACGGTTTTTCTTCTTGGATTAAAGGAGCCTCATCTTTTAATCTTTTATAGTTGTCTTTCGCCTTTTTATAAACTTCTGCTGTATAAGGATTTATTTTTTCCATAATCTCTATTTCGCTTCTTGTAACTCGCAAAAAACTAATAGGGTTCCCTTTTGCTAATTCTGCACTTTCTTCTTTGTTTACTACATCGTAGGGTACACTTGCCACCAAATGAGCAACCTCTTTTACCGGTCTTACTGCTCTAAAAGGTCTTATTACTGCCATATTTTTCCTCGTTATTCTATGTTCTTAAAAAGATTTTATATTTTGTAAAATATTTTACTATTATTCCCAACATCAGTGTAATAACAACTCCCTTAACAAACCCCATCCATGGATTTATAACTAGTAGATTTAATAAATCTGCCAACCCCGTAATACCTAACAAAGGCGGAATTAAATTTGATATTCCCGCATATGCTATCATCGGATTTTGACCGTTCGTAATTAGTATATCTAAATATTTACCTTGCTTAAGTATATCAATAATTATAATAAATGCGATTAATGTGAATATTGCCAACCCTACGGTTACAAAATAATAGCTTAATGTAGGATGGTCTTTTTTAATACCCCCTTCGTAAGGTTCGAAAAACAACCCTAACAATAAAAAGTAAATACCCCAATAATAAAACTTTTTAAATAAAATATCATTTTGAGACTTTGCATCTTTAATAAAGTAATAGGTTATAATTGCCCAACTAACAACTAAACCTAATGTTAGTAACGGTAATCTAGATTGTAACCCGGTCAATACGATAATTGTGATTGATATCATCAAACCACAAAACACTTTAAGTTTTGTATTGCTTAATCCGGATTCAATTCTATCGCTTTTTTGGGTCATCCAATTAACAAGCATATCGCCGATAATTGTACCGGGAATTAATACAAATAAGTATTGCAAATAGTATAATGTATAAAGCCAAGAGAAGGGAGTATAACCCCATAATTCTTTTACAAATCCGATCTCACTATGTCCTAATCTAAAGGCAATTAAAAATCCGAAGATTCCAAGTCTAACAAGAATATTATCCTTTGTAAAATACCAAATTAATGTTCCGAAAAAAGCAACATTTGCTAAGACAAGAATAATAATATCACTGCGAGTTAATAAAAATCCTGTTTTGTTTGGATACTTTAATAACGATAAAAGAACAACCACACAAATTAAACCAAGAATTTTAATAATATTAACATACTTTTTACTAAACTCCTTTGGAAAACGATATAAAACGGGAAACAATAAAATAAACCCTAATAATGCAATTAACCATGTTCCGGTTGTAGGAGAAGGATTTAACGCATATGGTTTAACATGTTGAATAAAAATTGCAAATCCGGCTAATAAAACAAACCTCTCTAAAGTTTGCAAAATAATTTTTGATGTACTTAACCCGGACTCAATTCTTTTTGTTAAAGCTAAAGGAATTGCTGCCCCCATAGAAAAGATAAAAAACGGAAATACTAAGTCTACCCATGTTATGCCGGGTAAACCGGGATTAAACTTATGTAACGGAGGCGGCACCTGTGCATGATACATCCAATTTGGTAAAGTGTTTTTATAGAAAGGAACCAACCCCGATAAAAACATTGTCAATATCGCAAAACCTCTTAAAGCATCTAATCCTAACGCGCGTTTAACTGTCTCAGAACTCATATTCACCTATATTAAACATATTATTTCTTTTATCTTGAAATTAAAAATTAACACAATTTTTTTAAATTCCAAAGGATTGTTTAGTTAAATACAAACTATTTTAATTTGCTATTTTTTTTGGATTGGAAAAGGAACAAAATATTTTTAGCTTTGTAAATTAAGTAATTTAATTAACTAAAGGTAATAAAATGAAAAATATCAAGATAATTTTATTTGTTTTAACGCTCGGTTCCGTTTTATTAGCTCAAGAAGTAAAAGAGACTAAAGTTACAGTATATAATAACAATTTAGGCGTTATAAAAGAAGTTAGAGATATGGATATTGCGAAAGGATTAAGTGAAGTTAAGATTACCGATGTAGCTGTTTTAATTGATCCTACGAGCGTTCATTTCGATTTAGACGGTACTGTTTTGGAACAAAATTATCGTTACGATTTAGTGGGGATGAGTAAAATTTTAGACAAATATATTGATAATAATATTCAGCTAATAAATGAAAAAGGCGAATTAGTTGAGGGAAAACTACTTTCGGCAGAGGGGAATCAAATTGTTTTACAAACTAAAAACGGTGGTTTAACAATGTTGCCCAACGTTGATAAATATCGTTTTTCGGTTGAGAGTTTGCCATCCGGTTTAATTACAAAACCCACGCTTGTATGGTTAGTTGATTCTAAAATAACAGGTAAACAAAAGGTTGATTTATCTTACCAAACCGGCGGAATGAACTGGTCTGCCGAGTATGTTGCCGTCATTAACGAAAATGACACAAAACTAGACCTTAATTCTTGGGTAAGTATATTAAACAATAGCGGAACGACATTTAAAGATGCAGAATTAAAACTTGTTGCGGGAGATGTTAATAGAGTTAACGAACTAACCGGTAGAGGAAACTATATAAAGCCCAAATATATGGTTGAGGCAGTTGACTTTGCATCACGAGATCAATTCCAAGAAAAAGAATTTTTTGAATATCACATTTACAAATTAGATAGAAAAACAACTTTAGCAAACAACGAAACCAAGCAAATTTCTTTATTTACGGCAAAAGACGTTGCTGCAACAAAAAAATATTTATACCAAGGCAATATTTATGGGAATAATAAAATTAATGTAGTTATTCAATTCGAAAATTCGGATAAAAATAATTTAGGGAAACCTATGCCAAAAGGTAAGTTTAGACTTTATAAAAGTGACGGCGAATCTGTTGAGTTTATTGGTGAAGATTTGATTGACCATACGGCAAATAAAGAAACATTAAAGCTAAAAATCGGTGAGGCTTTTGATATCGTTGCGGAAGAAAAACAATCAGACCAAAAACAAATTTCTGATAGAGTTTCTGAATCTGCTTGGGAAATAAAATTAAAGAATCGTAAAAAAGAAGATGTTGTAATAGATGTTGAAAGAATATTAGGATATAATTGGGAAGTATTGGATTCGAATTTCAAATTTGATAAAGAAACAGCTTCAAAAATAACATTTAAGGTCCCCGTAAAAGCAGATAGTGAAACAACTCTTAAGATTAGGGTAAGATATTCATATTAAAACCAACATTTAAATTAAATATTTCATTTTAATAGCCAATCCGTAAACGAATTGGCTATTTTTATTTAATTGTAACATGTTTTATTGAAATTATGAAACCTAATTAACTCCTTAAAAATAATTATTTTCTCATAATCTAAAACCGGCCGGTATAATTTATAAATGCAGTCAACTCATTTAAAGGCAGACTATATATAGCAAATTTCAAATTATATTTATTTTAACAATGTTATTTATATAAATGTTGTTTCATTTATTCATAAAAATTTTGTAATTTAAAGTTTTATTAAAAATTAATTAAAACAGAATGTCAACAAATAAACGCCCGACTTGGGATGAATATTTCTTAAAACTAGCAATGCTTGTATCGGAAAGAGCTACATGCCCACGTATGCATTGCGGTTGTGTATTGGTCAAAGATAAGCGAATTTTATCTACCGGTTATAACGGTTCAATTCCTGGTGACGGACATTGTGAAGACGACGGTTGTATTATTGAAGATAATCATTGCATTAGAACAATCCATGCCGAAATGAACGCATTATTACAATGTTCTATTCATGGTGTATCAACAAAAGGTGCAACCGCTTATGTTACTAATATGCCTTGCACTAACTGTGCAAAAGCTTTAATTGCTGCCGGAATTATAGAAATCGTTATTTTTTCTGATTATCACAATACTCGAGCAGAAGAATTTTTAACTAAAGCGAAGGTTAAATTAAGACGAATACCAATGCCCGAAAAAACGATAATTTACGATATTGATAATTATTCATCGGCTAAAAAGATTTAATAATTTTATTACAACGAGTTTTTTATGCTTTTTACAAAAAAATTTTTGCAATACTTTCATAAACCGGAAAACTTTTTTAATAGAGATTTAAGTTGGATTGAATTTAATAGACGCGTTTTGGAAGAAGCTTTTAATAGTAATTTACCTCTATTAGATAAAATCAAGTTTGTTTCAATCTTTTTTTCAAACCTTGATGAATTTTATATGATTCGAGTAAGCGGGCTAAAAGAACAGATTGCCGCCAACATTATTGAACCTACCATTGATGGATTAACTCCTTTTTCGGTACTAAAAAGTATTGATAAGTCTGTTAGAAAAATGGTTAACGATGTTTATGATTATTGGAATAACAAATTAGTACCGGAACTGAAAAAGAACAATATACACATTGTTAACTTAAACGAAGTAAGCTCTGATGAAAAAGCAGCTTTAAGTAAATATTTTTACGATGAAATTTACCCAATTTTAACGCCGTTAGCTTTTGACCCGGGACGCCCTTTTCCATACATATCGAACTTAAGTATTAGTTTTGCGATATTAGTAAAAAAACCGGGAGGCGAACAACATTTTGCAAGAGTTAAAATTCCAAATTTAATACCTCGTTTGTTGCGTGTGAACGAAATATTAAAACAAAAAAACGGAAGTAAGAACTCAACATGTTATAAATATATTTGGGTCGGTGATTTAATTCGTGAAAATCTTCATACTTTATTCCCTGGTTATGAAGTTGTTAATGCCCACAGATTTAGAATTATCAGAGATACTGATTTAGAAATTCAAGAAGACGAAGCAGATGACTTACTTGAATTAATTGAAGAAAATATCAAGCAGCGTAAATTCGGAAATGTTGTTAGACTTGAAGTAGAAAAAGATATGCCTGAATTTATGTTGGAAACTTTGGTGGAAAATCTCCAGATTACAAGTGAAGATATTCAAGTTATTGACGGCGTTTTAGGTTTAAGTGACGTTATGAGATTGTATGAAGTACCTTTTCACCACCTAAAGGAAAAAGTTTTCCATCCGATGGTTCCAAAAGAGCTTGAAGAAGAAAACATATTTTCAATTATTAAAAATAGAGACGTACTTTTTTATCATCCTTACGATTCGTTTACACCGATTGTCGATTTTATTAAAACTGCTTCCCAAGATCCTGATGTTTTAGCAATTAAACAAACATTATATAGAGTCGGTAGTAACTCTCCTATTGTAAAAGCCCTTATTGAAGCTGCCGAACGAAAGAAACAAGTTGCGGTATTAGTTGAATTAAAAGCACGATTTGATGAAGAAAACAATATTTATTGGGCTAAAGAGCTTGAAAAAGCCGGCGTTCATGTTGTATACGGACTTGTAGGTTTAAAAACCCACTGTAAAATGACTCTTGTTGTGAGACGTGAAATTGACGGCGTTCAACGTTACGTCCACCTCGGTACCGGTAATTACAACCCCGGAACATCCAAAATTTATACTGATTTAGGATTATTTACATGCAATAAAGAATTATGCTCTGATGTTTCCGAAGTATTTAATTATCTTACCGGATACTCTGCTCAACAAGATTTTAGAAAACTATTAGTTGCACCTATAAATATTCGTACAGGTTTAATGAAATTAATTGAACGAGAAGTTTTGCACGCTAATAAAGGGAAAAAAACTCACATTATTCTTAAAATGAATTCACTTGTTGATCCTACTTTCATTTCTGCTTTGTATGCTGCATCTCAAAGAGGAGTAAAAATCGACTTAATAATTAGAGGAATTTGTTGTCTTGTTCCTCAAGTACCCGGATTAAGCGAAAATATACGTGTAATTAGCATAGTAGGAAGATTTTTAGAACATAGCAGAATTTTCTATTTCTTAAATGACGGCAATGAAGATGTTTATTGCGGCAGTGCAGATATTATGCAAAGAAATCTTGATAGACGCGTCGAAGTTATCTTTCCAATTGAAAGTGAAGAGCATAGAAAAACGATAATTAATAAAGTATTGATCCCCTCACTTAAAGATAATGTTAAATCAAGGGTTCTTTTGCCGACCGGAAAATATGCTTTTAATCGTCCCGTTTATAACGAAGCAATCGTATCGGTACAAGAATATTTGATGAACCTTACTACTTCGGATCCTGTAAAAACCATTCAACGTGATAAAAACAAGAAGAAGTAAATGAAGAAATATTGTTTCTTTTTTATCTTAATGTTTATATTTAGTGAGCAGTCTTTTGCCCAAAACGATACGGGAAAAGTGGCAATTCATTCTATGTTTTTTGATGACGCTAAGATATTTTTGAATGACGGTGTCGATTATTTTACCTACCCTTTACATGCCGATTCAAAAGATTGGCTAATTTTTGCAGGAATTACAGCTACAACTTATTCTTTAATGCATGCCGATATTTATGTTAAAGATCATATAGGCAGAAGTACAACTTTAACTCTAAACAAAGACTTTTGGGATATTCCTACCACCTATGGAATAGTAACCTATGCAAATATTGGGGCACTTTCCACTTACGGCATAGGATTATTGTCGGGAAGCGATGAAGTTAGAAAAGTCGGAAGGATGTTGTTTCAAAGTTTGTCTTATTCAGGGTTGAATGTAATGTTTTTTAGAACTGTAATTGAACGAAAACGCCCCTATTACGAAAAAGGACAATGGGCCTTCAAATTATTTACTACAGATAACGAATTTCAATCATTCCCCAGCGGTCATACAACGGTTGCTTTTGCTTTTTCTACCGTACTTGCCGAGTATTTTGACACTTTTTATAGTAGAATATTTTTTTACGGTTTAGCTGCTTCAACTGCGTTTGCCAGAGTTTATAACAACCAACATTTTTTAAGTGATGTTTTTTTTGGTGCATTAATAGGTATATCAGGTGGGCTACATACAGTAAATCAAGAAAATAAACGGAATCAAAAATGCCCTTATTCCGGCTTTCAAATTTTGCCCGGCTATAATTCAATTAACTTTGTTTATAGTTTTTAAGTTATTATAATAAAAGATTTGCATATTTATTAAATAATCCAAATATTTTTACTTTATTTGTGTTATGATTTTTAAAATTTTTACAAAAGTATTAGTATGGATTTATTACATAACGAATTTGCAGTATTTTTTTTAATTGTTGCTTTAGGTTTATTTCTCGGCAACATAAAAATAAAAGGAATATCTTTAGAAAGTAGCGGTGTAATTTTTGTCGCTTTATTATTCGGGCATTACGGCTACAAAACTCCCGAATTATTACAAAATATAGGTTTAGTATTATTTATATATTCTGTCGGTATAGCAGCCGGTCCCGGTTTTTTCAAATCATTTAAAGAACAGGGAATTCAATTTATTGCATTAGCAGCAGTAGTTGTTATTAGCGGAGGAATATTTACTTTGCTGTTGGGCAAATTTACCGGAACCGATATGAACTTAATGGTAGGGTTGTTTACGGGTGCGTTAACAAGTACTCCGGGTTTGGCAACGGCTATTGATGCTTCAAAATCTACTCTTGCTTCAATAGGTTATGGTATTTCTTATCCTTTCGGTGTTTTGGGTGTAATTATTTTTGTTAGAATTATTAATAAAATTTTAAGAATTAATCTGAACGACTCCCAAAAGGAATATGACGAAAGCTTAAAAAAAGAAAATCCGAATTTGTTTAATAAAAATTATAAAGTTACAAACCCAAATATTTTTGGGAAAGCAATCGGTGCATTAAAAGTTCGTTCAATGACTAACTGTAATATTTCAAGAGTATTTCATGACGGAGTTACTACAACCCCGACTGCCGAAACTATTTTATATGAAGGAGATATTATAAAAGCCGTTGGTAGCATGGACGGGTTAGAAAAAGTACGTTTGCTTATAGGTGAGGTTACTGATATAAAAATACCGTTGAGTAAAGACTATCTTATTAAAAGCATATTAGTTTCAAATCCAAAAATATCAAATAAAACTTTTGCCGATATAGGGCTTTTTGCAAATCACGAAGCAACTGCAACTTGCATTAGAAGAGCCGGAATTGATATAACACCAAAAGCCTCTACAAAATTGCAATTAGGTGATAAAGTTATGGTCGCATTACCTAAATCTAATCTTAAAGATGTAGAAAGTTTATTCGGTCATACAAAACAACATTTTCAACTTGATCTATTACCAATAACCATTGGAATCATTTTAGGTTTGTTGATAGGTCAAATAAAAATACCGTTTATGGGATTAAATTTAAGCCTAGGTGTAACCGGCGGTGTATTGCTATCCTCATTATTTCTTGCGAGAATCGGTAGAACAGGACCGATTTTATGGAACATTGCCGGTGAAGTAAATCAATTCTTAAGAAAAATAGGTTTAGTTTTCTTTTTAGTTGGTGTAGGGACAAACGCTGGAGAGCATTTGGTTGAAACCGTAGTTAATAACGGATTAGTTTTATTCTATCTTGGAGCTATTGTAACAATTGCACCTATGATTGTTGCATTGATATATGCCAGATTTGTATTAAAAATGAATTTTCTGTTATTTTTAGGAGCACTTTCGGGTGGAATGACAAGTACTCCGGCACTTAGTGCAATTGACTCTATGACTGATTCCGAAGCTCCTAAAATAGGCTATGCAACAATTTATCCTTTTGCTTTAGTATTTATGATTATTTGTAGTCAATTATTATGTTTATTTTGATATTATTGAATTATTTAGTAATATAGTACGTTATCTATGAAAAAAAATTATCAACAATTAAAAGGAATCAAAATGAGTGTAAAACAATCGGTAAAGCTATTCAGTTTTATTATATTGATATTCGCTATTCTGTCTGTTGGTTGCGGTAAAAAGGAAGAGAAAAAACCCGAAGAAAAACCAAAAACCGAAATGACAAAAAATGCCGAAACAAACAAACCGGCAGAACAACCAAAGCCTGAACAAAATACTCCTGCAATAGCCGATTTAAAAGGTACTTATACGGGTGTTTTTGATAACCGTCCTACTACTTTAGTAATTACCGAACAAACCGAAAAAGCATTCAAGGGAAAAATAACAATTAACTATCGTGAAGTTATTAACCAAGAAATTAGCGGTGAATTTAATCCGGAAACAAAAAGCGTAACAATGAAAGATATGATACATAGTCGTTATGCAGGTAAATATAGCGGAAAACTATCAGAAGATTTAACCAAATTATCAGGTACATTTTCAATGAATGTTGACGGCACAAAATTAAATTTTAATCTATCAAAAAAATAAAAGGATAAAAAAATGAAGAAATTATTATTATTGTTGTTGTTACCGTTACTTATTTTTACGGCTTGCGGTGAAGATTCAGAAGATAACCCGGTAGCTCCAACTCCGAAAGGAAAGATAGTTGTAAAATCTACACCTGCAGGTGCAACAATCTATTTATCAGGAACTAATACAGGTAAAGTTACTCCGGATACATTAAAAGATTTAACACCCGGTGTTTATACGGTAAAATTAGTGCTAGCAAATTATTTAGATACTTCTTATACGGTTAACGTAGCTGCAAACACAACCGAAACAATTAATATTGCAATGAAACAAAATTTCAAAGGCAATTTAGATCTTAAATCTACTCCTGTCGGTGCTCAAATTTGGTTAAACGGCGTTAATACCGGTAAAGTTACTCCGGATACTCTAAAAAATTTGGCAACAGGTTCACATACTGTAAAATTGGTTAAAGATACATATTTTGACTCAACATTTACTGTTACTGTTAACTTAAATCAAACAGCTTCTTACAACATTAATTTAGATCCGAAACCAACTAAATTTGGTCCGATTAGATTATGGGAAACAACAGGAACAACTGCTAGCCAACCAAGCGGCTTAGATTTATCTACAGGTAATGCCTATGGTATTTCTTCTGCAAATAAAACAGATGTTGACATTTTCTATTCATCAACCGGTTTCTTAGTAAAAAGTGCAAACGGATCTAGCGGTATGACCCGTGAAACATGGTTTAAAATAGGTACGGGTACTGATTTACTTGACGGAAAAGATTCTCCGGTAAGAGACGGTAGTTGGACCAACAGCATGACCGATAGAGAAACTAAATATGTATACTTATTCGATAATGACGGTAATTATACTAAAATTAAAATAGTTGCTTATGGTGGCGGCGTACCAGGAACTCCTGCATGGGTAGAAGTTGAATGGTATTACCAAGCTAAAGTCGGAAGTAGAGCATTCTAAATATAAAAAATAACAAAAGTTTAAAAGACGCCTGTTTTAGGCGTCTTTTTTTTTGCACAATATTAAAAAAAACTATGAAATTATGTGCATTTGCCTTTGAATACTAGGTTACACTCATTATATAAAGTGATTGTAAGTGATTCAAGGATAGAGCGCAAAATTTCACTAATAAACGTGCATAATTTTTCGAAGTTTAAGTATTAAGTTTATTTGTTACTATTCTGAATAAATATCATAATTTACTATTTAGCTAAATTAAAATGGAAGATTTAGTATATAAAATATTAGAGTCAGATTTCTATTCGGAAACATTTATCCTGTAAATCCTTACATAATCCTGAAAATCCTGGTTCTAAAATTCTTAGAGTGGCAAAATAGTAAAAAAGCAAAAAGTTATAAAATTTCACTAATAAACTTAAATATTTAACCATATCATGTGTATTCCCTGTTATTTTTCGCAATCATTAATTTATTGATTAAAGATTTTAAATTGCTTTTTACCTATCCAACCAATCTAATAATACATTCATAAATGTTAAAGGATGGGGAGGGCAACCCGGAATAAATAGGTCTATATTATGTTCTTTTAAAAAGCTTCTATCAATTTCAGCAGAATTTTTAAATATTCCGCCGCTTATAGCACACGCTCCGCACAAAATAATTATTTTAGGTTCCGGACAAGCATCGTAAGTTAGTTTTGTTGCAGCAGCCATATTTTTACTAATCGGTCCGGTAATTACTATGCCGTCTGCATGACGAGGAGATGCCACAAATTCGATTCCGTAACGCCCCATATCAAAATTAACATTGTTTAGAGCATTTAATTCAAGTTCACAGCTATTGCATCCGGCAGCAGAAACTTGTCTTAGCTTTAAGGACTTACCAAAATAATCTTTTATTTTTTGTGTTGCAATTTCCGGAGTAACCTTATTAACATTACTGTCAATAATTAATGCTTTTCTGTTTGAAACTCCAAGTTTATAATCTTGGGTAAAATGTATAATCTTTTCGGGACAGCTTTCTTCACAAATCGGACAAAATATACATTTCCCCAAATCTATTTGAACCGGGTTAACACTTATTGCCCCGGTAGGACAGTTATCTAAACATGAAGTACAGCCGGAAGGACATTTTTTATTTTCAATTTTAGGTACACCTCTATATCGTTTCGGAAACTGAACATTCCTAACATCATGAATAATCGGGTCTCCCTGTAAAATTCTTATTTTAATTGCATCAATCATTTTAATTCCTTATTATAAATCGTGTCCCGCATATGATAAATCAAAACTTTTATTACACAACGGGAAATCTGAAATAGCAGTATTTCTTAGTGCTAAAGAAAGACCATACCAGTTATTAAAAGACGGATCTTTTATTTTATAATTGCTTAATTCTCCGTTAACATCAGTAAAAACAATATGAACAATTTCACCACGCCATCCTTCCGTAACCGAAACTACACCATGCATAGGCATTAAGTTTCCTAAAGGATTATAAATAGAGCCCGAAGGTAAATTATTTAACTGTTCAAAAACAAATTTAAAAGATTCTTCAATTTCCAAAGCTCGTATTTTTGCTCGGGCAAAAACATCTCCGGTATTTAAAGTAATTATCGGAATAGGCGAAAACCGATAAACACCATACGGAAAACTAACACGTACATCCTCCTCTAATCCGCTGCTACGCCCTGCCGGTCCCACAAGCGCAACTGATTCAGCCAATTCGTAACTTACTGTTCCCGTTTCTTCAAATCGGGCTAATGCCCCTATAGACGAAAACAAATAATCATTAATTTTCTTAATATCATTCCAAACTGTTGTTAATTCTTTTTTTACGTGAGCTAATATTTCATCATTAAAATCAAATCTAACCCCTCCGTATTTTAACAAC